>JAUWLO010000077.1 GCA_030613605.1 Gammaproteobacteria bacterium
CCCACAAAAAACTACTGCTGCGTCTGCAAGACCCGCACGAGGTCGAACATCAAATCATGGAATGCCTGGGCCGCGCCCTGTGGGAGTCCCAACAAAACAACTCGGCCCCTGATGAAGCGCAGTATCTACTCTGCATTCAAAAACTCTAGGCTACGCAACTACAGATTGAATTTTTTGCCTAACCAGTGATCAATCGACAATTTACCCGGCCCCATTAACATCGGCACCAGCAACATCAACCCCCACACCTGATGATCACGTATACCCGCTGCATTAATATCCGGGTAGGAAAGCACGGCCGTGATATTAAACACAAACAACGCAATTGCACCAAAACGCCCCGCCAGGCCAAAGGCTAACAACACGGGCAAAAAGAGTTCAGCTGCCGTGCCCATATAGGCGGCAAGTTCATAGGGAATCAACGGCACGGCATATTCGTATTCAAACAAATAAAGCGTAGAGTCCCAGGAATTAAATTTAAGCATGCCTGATTTAAAAAAGACCCAGGCCACCCAAAGGCGCAACGCCAAAATACTCACTGGAGACAAATAATCCAACTTACTGTAGACAGGCTTAATGATACCTGTGGCTTTCTGCACCAATGAATTATTCATAATATCTGACATAATTTTCTCCAGCTTTTGATTATTTTTTAACCCACAAATTCTTAACTCAGCCTGTAAATCTACGCTCTTCATTCACGCCTTTCCTTTTACTGAAAAACCACCCACTATTCTGTTCATTACCGCATCCTGCAATATTTCGCCGACATCACAGTCCGGATCAATATTCAACGCGGCTTCACAGGAAACATTAAATGTTTCCCCAAATGAAATAGCTTCCAACATTGCAAAAGCACCGGGGCTTAATGAATGAAATGCGATTTGTTTTCCTTCGCGGACAATGGCCAGCTCCACACCACCTTCTTCAAGATCAACTAATTCATCGCCCTCGTAATCATCCTGATTAACCTGCCAGATACGCAGAACAGGGAAATTTGAACGCAACAAATAACAGGCTGGCGATAACAATAGCGTTAACTGGTTTTGCTGGGATTCCGGCACCTGAGCCAACTTGCTTATGTTCAGCATTTCCCCCATTGGCGAATGAAACGCGGAGTGATAAGCCCACTCGAGTCGAGCCACGTCGGGCAAATAAGGCAAGGTTTCCAGCCCCTGGAATGTTTCCAGATACTCAGGAAAGTTCTCACCAAAATCATGCACATTGCCAGATGTTGAAGGGTGTGTCTGGATATAACTCTCGGCAACATGCGCAAAATAATCATCACCCACCAGTTTTTTTATAACCTCAAAAACACCGCCCAGCGCATCACGAAAACCGATAGCAACACCATGTTGGTATATTCCCAGACGGCGGGCACCACTTAATCCAGCATCACAAACTGTTTGCGCATAAACCTCATCAGTATCACCATTCACCGATCGCGCAAAACCTTGCTGTAACTCACGCAATGCGTTCACGGCCCACCTCTGATGTTAATTTACCTGTGCGAGACACAGGCAGCTGGCTTTCGCGTATTGCATCAGCACGATTCGCTTCAGCTACCAACACATCCAACTTCGGCAAATCCTTATCCCATTCGATCATCGCTGGCACAGCACCAAAACGGTTGACTGCCAGCCGATACAATTCCCACACCTCATCACAAACTAGATGGTCATGGGTGTCCAGGCGGATCACGCCACCATCAATTTCCTTAACGGTATGACCCGCGAGGTGAATTTCTTTTACACTTTCAACCGGAATACTTTCAATAAACCGTTCTGCATTAAAGCCGTGGTTCATGGCATTAACATAAACATTGTTCACATCAAGCAGCACAGCACAACCCGCTCGTTGCGAAAGCTCGGTGACAAATTCCCATTCGGGGATGGTTGAAACTTTGTACTCCAGATAAGAGGAAACATTCTCGATCAGGATTTGCCTGCCAAGAAACTCCTGTACCTCATTAATACGCTGAACCATATGGTCCAGTGATTCTTCGGTGTAAGGCATTGGCAACAAGTCGTTAAAGTACCGGTCGTTAACCGAACCCCAGGACAGGTGTTCTGACACCAGACCTGGCTCAATACGATCAATTAAATGTTTGAGATTTTTTAGATGCTGTTGATTCAAAGGGTCGGTGGAACCAACCGATAAACCAACGCCATGGAGGCTGACAGGATATAAGTGTCGCACCCGTTCCAGATATTCAAATGGTTTGCTGCCACCATTGTTATTCAGACTTGTAGCACCCAGACCAAAATAATTCTCGCTGTGTGCCTCAACCCAACCAATATCCGGCCTGTGTTCCAGAATATCATCAAAATGCTCCGCGCGAAGGCCAATGCCCGCACGCGGAGGTATAGTCATTTCTGGATTTTTACCCAATAGCGCCATGACAATAAACCGCAATAAAACCTTTAGGCTTTTGGTTTTAGGCTAGCACCAACAATTTTCTCACAGCTGCCTTTGGGTAAGGCAATAAAAGCCGTTGGCTTCCCATCCACTTCTGAGGTTCCAGCACAGGCACTGTTAGAGGTTTGGCAGTCATTTTGGCCTGCCTTAACGATGCCATAACATTTTTCCATTTTTTTCTTACCTGCCTCGACAGGCATGCTGGCGGTCATCACGGTTACCGCAAACAGGCTGGCAAGGGCAGTGTGGGCAATTACTGTAGATTTTTTCATGTTACTTTCTCCATCATCGTTGTTTAATTATTTATTTAGATTCGGACCAGGAAACAAAAGATTACTCTGTCATGCCATAGCCGTTACAGCACTAAGATGAACAAACCACGGAAATGTTACAGCAATAAAGGGCATGGATTGCCCCACAATATAGACTGATTTTAGCTAACTCTTTATCCCGAGATAAAAAGAGATATCTAATAGGATTTTTTGGCGATCAATTCTATTTGGTAGCCGTCAGGGTCTTCAAAAAAAGCAACAACTGTAGTGCCTGCATTCATAGGCCCAGGCTCACGGATCACCTTCCCCCCCTGGTTACGAATTTTTTCCGCAGCAACATAAACATCATCAACTTCTATGGATATGTGCCCAAAGGCATCGCCAAGCTCGTATTCGGACACTTCCCAATTGTAGGTAAACTCGATTACCGTACTATCGTTCTCGTCACCATATCCCACAAAAGCAAGGGTGTATTGTCCTCGGGGATACTCCTGACGTCGCAATAAACGCATACCCAGCACTTCGGTATAAAACTGGATGGAACGGTTCAAATCGCTGACCCGTAGCATAGTGTGTAATAAGCGCATTATTAAAAATCCGTATGTTAAGTCGATACCACAACAAAATTTTACTAAATGAGTATTTGCTAAGAAATGTTTACTGAAGAATCATTACTGATAAACAGATTCCATTGGACGCGGGCGCCCTAATTGATAACCCTGTACATGATCAACACCAAGCTCCATCAATTTTTCCAGCACTTCTTCAGATTCAACAAACTCGGCAATGGTTTGCACACCCATAATATGGCCAATGTGGTTTATGGATTCCACCATTGCGTGCCCTACCTTATCAATCGCGAGGTCTTTTACAAACATTCCATCAATTTTAAGGTAATCCACATCCAGATTTTTCAAATAGGCGAAAGATGATATACCGCGTCCAAAATCATCCAGTGCAAATTTGCAGCCCATGTTGCTCAAAATTGACATAAAGCGTTTAACTACACTAAGACTCGATGCGGCAGCCGTTTCCGTTATTTCAAAGCAAATAGATTCCGGCGGTACTTCACTATTGTCTATTTGGTCCACCACAAAGCCCATAAACGCTTCATCATCCAGTGATTGTCCGGAAATATTGATTGCATACATACCACTGTGTTCACCACGTTTATGTCGTTTCCCCAGCAACTCCAGCGCACTGGACACAACCCAACGATCAATATCAGGCATCAGGTGATAGCGCTCTGCGGCTGCAATAAAAGCGGCTGGCCGAATTATATTGTCGTTTTCATCCAGCATGCGCAATAAAATTTCATAATGCGTTTTTTTATCTGCGCCATCTCCAAGCGGTACGATATTCTGACAATAAAGCCGGAAGCGGTTTTCTTTTAACGCGTGGCGAATTCTCTGGATCCAGCGAATTTCACCATCCCTTTGGCGTAGCGCCAAATCTCGCTCAGTGTATACATGTACCCGATTTCGACCTTTTTCTTTCGCCACATAACATGCAGAATCAGCAATACGCATTATGTCGGCGATGTTATCCCACTGAGGTGTAATCGGCACCAGGCCGATGCTAACGCCAATTTCAAAGGGTTTGCCTTCCCACACAAAACGATAATCACGTACGGCACGGCATAGCGATTTAGCCGTACGTCTGGCTTTTTCCATCGAACAATTTTTCAGGATGACGCCAAACTCATCTCCGCCAAGGCGGGCAAGGCTATCATCTTCTGAAAGCTGGTCCCGCAACAATATCGACAATTCTTTTAGTAACTCATCCCCCGCTGCATGACCATAACCATCGTTTATTAATTTAAACTGATCAAGATCCATGTAGAAAAATGCATGTCGTTGATCCTCGGCATGGACGCTGTCCAGAGCTTCCTGCAATTGTGTTTCAAACTGACGTCGATTGAGAAGTCCAGTCAGGGTGTCGTGGCTGGATTCATATTCCATCCACCGCTCCATGCCCCGCAACTCGGAAATATCGTTTAACACCACTACCGCACCGGCAATATCACCATCGGCATCGTGTATGGGCGTCGCAAAATCCTGAATAATAAATTCCCACCCACCTCGACGCAGCAACACACGATTACCCTTTCCATTGACTCTACCCTGTTCCCGCAAACAGCGGCTTACCGAATCATCAGACCCTTCTTTGCTATTTTCATCTACAACCTGATAAACATCCTTGAGCATTTGACCTCGAGCTTCTTCACAGCTCCAGCCGGTAAGATGCTCTGCGGTAGGATTAAGGTATTCAACGCAGCCCTGCTTATCGACAGTAATGACGCCATCGTTGATGTGCTCAAAAACCTGTTGCGCCATGAGCCGTTCCTGCAGCTGACCTTTAAGTGCATGATGATGATCAGTCAGGTCATTGCCAATGCACACCGCGCCCGTCACATCGCCCAGAGAGTTCCTCGTAACTGCCACCGTCCAGGCTATACACGCCTCTTTTTTCTGGCCTTCCACCCAGTGTCGATCCAGTATTGTCTGTTGATCAAGCTGATGAGGGCATTCACGTAAAAGGGTTTTTATCGCTATAGGCAGGTAATTTTCCGGATTTTCGCCGGCAAATAACCACTGGCCATGTTGATTGGTAAAGACCACTTCTCCACTGGCATTCACTCTCACAATAATACTGGCGGCCGCATCCACAACTTCCTGTGATCCCATCGTATCAGTTTGTGTATCAGTAAATTCTTCGCTAAACACAAACAATTTTCCGATGACACGGCCACCATCCAGAAGCGAGGTCAGCATGAAATTTACAGCGACCTCCTTTCCGTCTTTACGGGAGATCCGGGCGCTGACGTTAAGGTGGGGGCAATTAATGGTTTTTAGCGCGAGGCACTTTGAACCAGAATTGATGGTAGAAACATCGTTTGCAGCAGCTGAGGAAGCGTTAGGAGAAACTTCAGTGGAGACGTCCCGAAGTGTAAAATTACTGTAGGCAAAAAAATCTTTACCCTTTATATCGCTAATGGCCCACCCAAGTATTTTTTCTGCTTCCGAATTAACACTGATGACGCGGCCCTTTTGATCGAGGGCAACAACCCCTTCACCTGATTCTATCGCCAAATCAGGCAATTCTTCCCGGGTTATCCCCTTAACGAGGTTCAATTTCGTCTGCAATCAAACACCCTGCCCATGCTACGACTTATTTTTTATAGTTATCCACTTTTTACCAGATACCTGTACTGTATAGCACAACGAAAAACTGGCGGTTTAGCGGCCGCCAGCGAATCTAAACATAGTTTAGAGGAAAATCCAATAACTTATTGGCAAATAAGCATTATTTTTTTGCGGCGATGCGTAAACGAAGGGCATTAAGTTTAATAAAGCCTTCTGCATCCTGTTGATTATAGGCACCCTCGTCGTCCTCGAAGGTCGCAATATTGGCATCAAACAAACTGTCAGTTGCCGATTCCCGACCCTCAACCATCACATTTCCCTTGTACAGTTTGAGGCGCACTTTGCCATTAACTGTCACCTGAGATTCATCAATCGCAGTTTGCAGCATCTTGCGCTCACCGCTCCACCAGTAGCCGTTATAAATCAGCGTGGCATAACGTGGCATCAACTCATCTTTAAGATGGGCAACCTCACGATCCAGAGTAATGGACTCAATGGCACGGTGCCCTTTGAGCATCACCGTGCCTGCCGGAGTTTCGTAACAACCACGAGATTTCATGCCCACATAGCGATTTTCCACAATATCGGCTCGACCAATACCGTTGGCACCTGCCACTTTATTGAGATGCTCCATTACTTTCGCAGCACTCATCGACCGGCCATCAATGGCGACGATATCGCCCTTCGCATAGGTCAGCTCTATAACCGTCGCTTTATCCGGAGCATGTTCTGGCGATACGGTCCAGCGCCACATGTCATCCTCTGCAGTCGCCCACGGATCTTCCAGCACACCGCCTTCGTAGGAAATGTGCAGCAGGTTAGCATCCATGGAATAAGGTGATTTTTTGCCACGTTTTTGCTCAACAGGAATGCCATGCTGCTCAGCATAGGCCATGAGTTTTTCGCGCGAGTTAAGATCCCATTCGCGCCAGGGAGCAATAACGTGCACATCCGGCTTAAGGGCGTAGTAACCAAGCTCAAAACGCACCTGATCATTACCCTTACCCGTGGCACCGTGAGAAACCGCATCGGCACCGGTCTCATTGGCAATCTCGATTTGTCGTTTGGCAATCAGCGGTCGGGCAATGGATGTGCCCAACAGGTATTCGCCCTCGTAAATGGCATTGGCGCGAAACATGGGAAACACAAAATCCCTGGCGTATTCCTCGCGCAAGTCATCGATATAAATTTCTTTAACACCCGCCGCTTTTGCCTTGGCGCGCGCCGGTTCAACTTCTTCACCCTGACCAATATCAGCAGTAAACGTGACCACCTCACAATCGTATTCATCCTGCAACCATTTAAGAATGATGGAGGTATCGAGGCCACCCGAATAAGCCAGTACAACTTTTTTTATTGCCATTTTAGAATTAGTTTTAGACATAGTTTTTATGATTACTTGTATAAATAGATTTTTGGTGTTTCAGGTTGCGCCTGAATACAACACATTAGTTACCTGTTATCCAGACTATTCATTATCCAAATAGTCCAGCAAAATACCGGTGGTCTGTCGCAAACGCAGGCTCATCAACCGAGCAATTTGTGTCAACAGTTTATTGCATAAAACAGGATATTCTTCTGATAATTTTTCGAAACTCATTTTGGTCAACATCAACAGAATACAATCCTCAGAGGCAATGGAGGTTGCCGAGTGAGGCATGCCATCCAGCATGGACATTTCACCCATGGACTTTCCTGGCCGAACCATGGCAACTTTCTTTTTCTCATCGTCGGTAGAGTCCTTAAAAATATCCACCCGCCCTTCGACAAGAACACACATAAACAGGCCCTTGCTGCCCTCTTCAAAAATTGTGGCGCCCTGTTTTGCCCGGTAGCCACGCATAAACTCAGACAATGTTTCCACTTCATGTCGAGACAGGCTGCCAAACATAGGGGCATTTTCAATCATGCCACACAGCTCATCCCGGAAACTTTCACCGTCACCCAGCAAATCCAGACCTTCCAGCTCTATCGCTTTAGTCATAACCGTTAACCATTCTGGTTGATTTATATTTGCCCCACATAGCCTGATACTGCATGAGTTGCTGCTTCATGAAAAGAGCTGGACCAAAACCAGAAAACTTTTGCGCGCTTTGCTTGCCAGGTTATTTCTTGGACGCCGCTTTTTTAGGTGCGTAGATATCGGTACAGGTGCCTTCCGCCACTTCCGCGGCAAAATTAAACGTTTCCGACAGGGTGGGATGCGGATGAATCGTCAGCGCAATATCCTCAATATCTGCGCCCAATTCCAGCGCAAGCACTGCTTCGGCTATCAATTCACCGGCATTGGGGCCGGTCATGGCCGCACCGATAAGTCGATGGTCAGCACCAAACAAAACCTTTGTCATTCCCTCGTCACGCCCCAGTGAGAGCGAACGACCACTGGCTGCCCAGGGGAACACACCCTTTTGGTAAGCGATACCTTCCGCTTTACACTCATCTTCCGTTTTACCCATCCATGCCACTTCGGGATCGGTATAAGCTACGGAAGGAATGGCGTGTGCATCAAAGAAAGTTTTTTTGCCGCTAATCACTTCAGCCGCCACCTTACCTTCATGGGTTGCTTTGTGCGCCAGCATCGGCTGGCCTACCACATCGCCAATGGCGAAGATGTGATTCACATTGGTGCGCTGCTGTTTATCGACGCTAATAAAGCCGCGCTCATCGACTGATACGCCGGCTTTGTCCGCATCGATCAGCAAACCATTGGGGCTACGGCCGATGGACACCAGCACACGATCAAAAGTATCGCTTTCTGGCGCTTTGGTTTTTTTATCAGGGAGGCCCTCAAAGGAACACACCAAACCCTTTTTACTCGGTTTGATAGCCGTCACTTTGGTGCTCAAATAAATATTCTCGTAGCGTTTTTTGATGCGTCGTTCCAGTGGGCGCACCACGTCACGATCAACGCCGGGGATCAGGCCGGGGGACAATTCCACCACCGTCACTTTTGAACCCAGTGCGTCATACACCGTGGCCATTTCCAGACCGATAATACCGC
>JAUWLO010000273.1 GCA_030613605.1 Gammaproteobacteria bacterium
ACTGCCGATATAGGGGTTGTAGACAGTCAAATCTTGGGTGAACAAGAGGTGCGCCATGTTAAGTCATGAACTGGAAGTCACATTAAATCTTGCCTTTAAAGATGCGCGTGAAAAACGGCATGAGTTTATGACCGTTGAGCATTTATTGCTCGCGTTGATCAATAATCCTGCCAGCAATAGTGCATTACGAGCCTGTGGTGCCGACCTCAATGAATTAAAAAACGACCTTACCGATTTTGTTCATGAAACTACGCCCTTACTTCCCGAAGGTGATGATCGCGAAATTCAACCGACACTAGGTTTCCAACGCGTACTGCAACGCGCCGTGTTCCAGGTTCAATCTTCCGGCAATAAAGAAGTCACTGGCGCGAACGTGCTGGTGGCAATTTTTAGCGAGCAGGAATCCCAGTCCGTTTATTTTCTGGGCAAACAAAATGTTGCCCGTCTGGATCTGGTTAATTACATTGCGCACGGTATTTCCAAAGTTGATGACAGTGATACGGATTCCCTGCCAGGTATGGACGAAGAGCAGGGAGCTGAAGCCCCCGCAAAGAGCCCGTTAGAAACGTATACAACCAACCTGAATCAATTGGCCATGGAAGGAAAAATTGATCCGCTGATTGGTCGAAAGGAAGAGATTCAACGCACATTGCAGGTGTTGTGTCGTCGTCGTAAAAATAATCCTTTATTTGTGGGCGAAGCCGGTGTGGGTAAAACCGCGCTTGCGGAAGGTCTCGCCAAACAAATTGTCGATGGCGAAGTGCCTGAGCTGCTTGCCAGTAGCACTATCTATTCTCTTGATCTGGGTTCTTTACTTGCCGGAACCAAATACCGTGGTGATTTTGAGAAACGCCTCAAAGCAGTGCTGGCGCAATTGCACAAGGAAGAGGGAGCAATTTTATTCATTGATGAAATTCATACCATCATCGGTGCAGGTGCGGCTTCCGGCGGTGCCATGGATGCTTCCAACCTTATTAAACCGGTGCTGGCATCGGGTGAGTTGAAATGTATTGGTTCAACCACCTATACCGAGTATCGGGGTATTTTCGAAAAAGATCGTGCCCTGGCGCGACGTTTCCAGAAAATTGACTTACCTGAACCCAGCATGGAAGAAACAGTGTTGATTCTTGAAGGGCTCAAATCACGCTTTGAAGAACATCATGAAGTGCGTTTTACCCATCAGGCTTTGCGTACCGCTTCAGAACTAGCATCGCGTTACATTAATGATCGTCATATGCCTGACAAGGCGATTGACGTGATTGATGAAGCGGGTGCGGTTCAGCGTTTACTTCCCCCATCAAAACGTAAAAAAACCGTTGGCGTTAAAGATATTGAAGCCGTAGTCGCAAAAATGGCCCGCATTCCACCCAAGCAGGTGTCTGCTTCTGACAAGGAAGGTCTGCGTAACCTTGACCGGGATCTTAAGATGGTGGTGTACGGTCAGGATGATGCCATTACTACATTGGCCTCAGCAATTAAGATGGCGCGAGCCGGTTTGGGAACGGAAGATAAACCCATCGGCAGTTTCCTGTTTGCCGGACCGACCGGTGTCGGCAAGACCGAAGTCACGCGTCAGCTGGCGAGGATCATGGGTATAGAGCTGATTCGTTTTGATATGTCCGAATACATGGAACGTCATACCGTGTCACGCTTGATTGGCGCACCGCCGGGATATGTGGGCTTTGACCAGGGTGGCCTGTTAACGGAAGAAGTTAATAAACATCCGCACTCGGTCATATTGCTGGATGAAATTGAAAAAGCACACCCGGATGTATTTAACCTGTTGTTGCAGGTGATGGATCACGGCACCTTAACTGACACGAATGGCCGCAAGGCAGACTTCCGCAATGTTATTCTTGTGATGACCACCAATGCGGGGGCGGACTTAATGAGCCGTGCCACTATCGGCTTTACCAAACAGGATCATTCCACCGATGGCCTGGAAGCCATCAAACGTACCTTCACACCGGAATTTCGCAACCGGCTGGATTCGATTATTCAGTTCAAGCCACTGGACTCTGACACGATTGCGTTCGTGGTGGATAAATTCCTGTTCGAGCTTGAAGCGCAACTGGAAGAGAAAAAAGTTTCCCTGGTGGTGGATGCTTCCGCACGTGAATGGTTGGCAAAGCATGGTTACGATGAAAAAATGGGTGCACGGCCTATGGCACGTGTTATTCAGGAACGCATCAAAAAACCGCTGGCGGAAGAATTGTTGTTTGGCCGACTAGCCAATGGCGGCGTCGTTAAGATTACGGCCGGGGATGATGGTCTTGAATTTACGATCGATGAAGAAGAGTTGATCGTCGAGCCGGTGTAGAAATTCTTAGCGAGCGCGGAAAACGATACGGCCTTTGGTTAAATCGTAAGGTGTGAGCTGCACGGTGACAGAGTCACCCGTGAGGATACGGATGTAATGCTTGCGCATCTTGCCGGATATATGGGCGGTGACCACATGACCGTTTTCTAACTCCACGCGAAACATGGTATTAGGCAGGGTCTCGGTGACCTTGCCTTCCATTTCAATACTTTCTTCTTTTGCCATCTGTCTTTTATTAACTCTTACGTATGTGTGCCAGGAGGTGCCTTTGCAAATTCTGGCGCGATAATGCCCTAAATCGGCTCAAGTTACAAAAAATAAGTGGTTTCAGGCAGCCTTACAGGGCGCCTACAAAAAAGCCCGGACGTTTATCGCGTCCGGGCTGTTATTGTGAAAAGCGGTGATGATGTTCTGTCAGTTAGCTTAGGCGCACAGTGCCTGTTTCCATGGTTCTGAATGCCAGCTAACGGTCGGGTGGATGGCATCCTGAT
>JAUWLO010000131.1 GCA_030613605.1 Gammaproteobacteria bacterium
CCTTCCAGGAAGTGCTGATCGAACTGGGCTCCCGTCTTGGGCTACCGGCCTTTACCCACCCGGACGGCACTCGCAAATTTAAAGATTACCCGGACTTTGTCACCAACTTTGAGACCGAGCCCGGTTCCGGCATTGGCGTCCTCGCGGGCTGGCGCGGCAAGAGTGGTGAAAAATTCGTGCGCGGTGAACCGAACCCCAAGCAATGGGAAATGTACGAAAAGAACAACTGCGTGTATCACTATGTGTTGCCCAAATCTTACCAGTACATGCGCAACTGGAATCAAGGTTATCTGGAATGGGCCAAGTACCACCATCTGACCCGTTATACGGATCCGATTAACATCCATATTTATTCCGAGGTGTTGCAAAAATTCCGTCTGTCGGCGCAGGGCAAATACGCCGGCAAACAGCCACCCGATCATTTGCGCAAACGTATCGAGACCTACTTCGACCCGTTGCCGTTTTACTACGAACCACTGGAAGCCCAGTTGTCGGACAAACATAAGTATCCACTCAATGCGATCACCCAGCGTCCCATGGCCATGTATCACTCCTGGGATTCACAGAATGCCTGGCTGCGTCAGATTCATGCCCATAACTATTTGCACGTGAATCCAAAGACTGCGGCAGCCGCCGGTTTTGGAGACGGCGACTGGATCTGGATAGAATCACAATGGGGCAAGGTGCGCTGCATGTGCCGTTTATCCGAAGCCGTTGAACCGGGTACGGTGTGGACCTGGAACGCCATCGGCAAGGCCAAAGGCGCCTGGAACCTCACCGAGGACGCCAACGAATCACAAAAGGGTTTCCTGCTCAACCATCTGATTTCGGAAGAGCTGCCACCCCATGATGCCGGTGACCACATCTCCAACTCTGACCCCATTACCGGGCAGGCCGGCTGGTACGACGTGCAGGTGCGTGTTTACAAGGCCGGCCCTGATGAAGAACACGTGACCTCACCACAATTCGACAGCATGCCGCTGTATCCGGGGCAGGAAAAACGCAAATCCTGGCTGAGCTATTTCGCGGGTAAAAAACCCGCCAAACTCAACATCGGCAAGAGGAAATAATCATGACGCAATTGGCCCTGGTTATAGACCTGAATGTTTGCGTCGGCTGTCACGCCTGTGTCACCAGTTGTAAACAATGGAACACGTCCGGTGCGGCTGGCTCACTAATGGATGACAACCCCTACGGCAAGGACCCGACGGGTACTTTTTTCAACCGGGTACAAACTTACGAAGTGGGCGAGTTTCCGCTCACCGAAACGGTACACTTTCCCAAGAGTTGCCTGCATTGCGAAGACCCGCCCTGTGTTCCTGTGTGCCCAACGGGCGCCAGTTACAAACGCGAAGAAGACGGCATTGTGCTGGTGGATTACGACAAATGCATCGGCTGTAAATACTGTTCGTGGGCCTGCCCGTACGGCGCACGGGAAATCGACGAAAAGCAGAAGGTCATGAAAAAATGCACCCTCTGTGTGGACCGCATTTATGATGAAACATTACCGGAGGCAGAACGTAAACCAGCCTGTGTCTTGGCATGTCCAACCTCTGCCCGTTTATTTGGTGATGTGCATGATCCGGAATCTGAGGTCTCTATCGCCATCATGGAAGAAGGTGGTTATCCGCTAATGCCGGAATGGGGCACCCAACCAGCCAACCACTATCTGCCGCGTCGCAAGACACGCATCAAGATTCACGAAGACGAACTTACCCGCGTGGACAACCCGCTTAAGAAGGAAGGTCATCTGCCGGAAACCGACGATGGTCCGTTCCTGGAAGACAGTACTTCCTGGTAAGCGCATGCGCTTCCCTGGAAGAATGTTTAGTGCTAAATGTTTAATGCTTAATAAAAAGCATGAAAAACTACAACCCAGTTAAAGAGAAGAGTTATAACTTTGCGCTTAAAGTGATCCGCGAAGTTAAAAACATTCAAGAACATGCTCGAGAATATGTGCTCACAAAGCAGCTTCTACGAGCAGGCACAAGCATTGGCGCTAATATCGAGGAAGCCAACGCAGGACAGAGCAAGAAAGACTTTATTGCCAAAATGGCAATAGCCTCAAAAGAGGCGCGAGAAACACATTATTGGTTACGGTTATTACGAGACAGCAAATACCTGGACAAACAACAGGCCAATGAATTACTTGAAGATTGTAGCGAGCTAATACGCCTACTAACCGCCATAGTTAAAACGTCGCAATCTAACTAAACATTAAGCATTTAACATTAAGAATTGAGGTTTATATGCATCCCGCTTTTTCAGTTATTTTTCTTACCACCCTCATTGGCACTGCCCAGGGTTTATTTCTGGCGCTGGTGACGGCACAAACCTACGGTGCTATTGGCGCCCTGCCGGATCAAAACCTCTACTTTTACAGCTTTGGTAGTTTGATTGCGCTTGCCTTGCTCGTAGCCGGTTTAGTGGCCTCTTTTTTCCATCTGGGCCACCCAGAACGCGCCTGGCGTTCCGCTGCCATGTGGCGAACATCATGGTTATCCCGTGAAGTTATCGCACTGCCTGCCTTTATGGGTACGGTGTTTGTTTATGGTCTGCTGCATTACATGGACTGGAACCCCAACCTGTTCGGACCAAACGCACCACCAGAAGGCGAATTAACGTTTCTGGTTGGCCTGGTCGGCGTCTTTTTATGTTTTGCCCTGTTTGTCTGCACCGGCATGATTTACGCCTGCATTAAATTTTTACAGGAATGGAATACACCACTAACACCGCTCAACTACACATTGTTTGGAATCGCATCAGGCTTCACTCTGGCTACCGCATTCAGCGCTTTTTACGCTCCGCAACTGGTGGCGTTTTTTGGCTACTGGGCGATCACCTTTACCGTTGTGGTTTTTCTGACTCGCGCCGCTTCGTTGATTCGCAACAAACGCATCAAGTATCGCTCCAGTATTCGCAGCGCGATTGGTGTGCGTCATGGACAAATTCAGCAAAAATCCCAGGGCTCCATGGGTGGCTCATTTAATACCCGCGAATATTTTCATGGCAAAACTGCGGTATTCCTGAAATCAATAAAATGGATATTCCTGGTACTGGTCTTCCCCGTGCCTGTTCTACTGCTATTGGCCGGAATCAATACTGGCTCAACAGTTTTATTGTTGCTTGCCTTTATTGTTCAATATGCCGGACTCATTGCGGAGCGCTGGTTCTTTTTCGCCCAGGCCAATCACCCACAGAATTTGTATTACCAAACTATTTAAGAATTTGGTTTAAAAAAATCGGTCGCATATTCTGCGGCCGGCTTTTTATAACAAAGAATTATTGCTTGGCCATTTCCTCATCAAAGCCTAGAGGTAATGAATGCGCAATACCTTTATGACAATCGATACAGGTTTGCCCACCACCTAGACCCTCCTGGTGCCGAGCAGAAGCCCGCCGCCCCTGTTCCGTGTAGTCCATCGACTCAAAGTCATGACAATTACGGCACTCTCGTGAATCTGTTTCCTCCATGGCTCGCCAAACATTCTTCGCTAACTGCAGACGCTTCGCTTCAAATTTTTCCCGGGTATTGATCGTTCCCATTACTTTGTGAAACACCTCATTTGATGCCCGAATCTTGCGTATCATTTTGTAGCCCCATTCCTTTGGTACATGGCAATCAGGGCAAACCGCCCGCACACCGGTACGATTGTTGTAATGGATCGTATCCTTATATTCCTCATACACAAAATTGCGCATTTCGTGACAACCAATGCAGAATTTTTCGGTATTTGTGACTTCCATCATTGTGTTAAAACCACCCCAAAAGATGATACCGACCGCAAAACTTGCTACCAGAAGCGTGCCCAAAGAATAACGGTTACTTAACTTCAGCAGTAATTTCGATTTCATGACATTGCCCTCATTCGCACATGGCTTAACCAATCAAGAATAATCGGGATTATTATTTTCTCAGCGACTTTACTGGCATAAACTCATTCTGCACTAAAGGCTGAACATTCTCCTGTGACACATGACACTGGGTACAGAAATAACGACGCGGCGATACATCCGCCAATTCAACACCGTCCCTATCCTTAAAATGAGTTGCGCTGATTTTTGTCGCACCCGACATTTTTGCATTCGCCCAGCTATGACAGATCAAACATTTATTATTTCGCAAATCGATCTTGTAGCCATCTATTGAATGGGGAATCAGTGGCGGCTGTTGGACATAAACTCGTTTCATGGGTGGCACTTCGGTCTGAGACTTGGTTATCTCCGAAGGAACCGACTGAGCATCAAGAGCAGCCTGCCCCCGCAGAGAAACCACATCCTGCCCATAAGCAGTGGACGCAAATACCAAGACTCCAAGAACGGTTCCAACAACCAAAGCCAGAATAATGTTTCTGCTGTTCTTCTTCATGATGCAATCTCCTTTGAGTTGCGCGGTACAACAGTTTTATCTGGCATACCAAAGCGAGTGGAAAATCTGAAAACCTCTTTGTTACAAACATCAATGCAACGACCACAATTGGTGCAATTGGGCGAAAGAATGACTGAGCCTAGGCCCTTGGCTTCACCTTTCAGCGCGGGCCTGATGACCTGTGGTTCGGGACAGATTTCAAAGCAATCCATACAATCGTCACAGCTTTGGCGCTGAGCGGCGTTCACTCGGATTAAGCTGCGTAGTCCCAGCAAGCTATAAAATGCCCCCATCGGGCAAAGCCGCCCACACCAACCGTGATCGCTCATCAATAATTCAAACAGGAAAACCGCCAAGATCACCAACCAGGCCGTACCACCACCATAAAACAGCACCCGCTGTATCAGGGTTGGTGGATTGAGCAACTCCCATACCAGCGCGCCGGTGATGCCGGTAACAATGAAGATGGCTGCAAGCAGCCAGTAACGTGTTTCGTTCGAAAGTCGTCCACTGCCCTTAAGCCCCAGTTTGCGACGCAACCAATGCGCGGCATCGCTCACCATGTTCACGGGGCAAACCCAGGCGCAATACACGCGTCCACCAACCAGTAGGTAGAAACCCAACACAAAGGCCGCACCCAGCAAAGCAGTACTTTCTGGCCAATGCCCTGCGACCATCGCCTGCAATAACACATAAGGATCGGTCAGAGGTACAGTCTCCAGCGTCAAACTGGAAACCAGACTGCCCTTAATAATCCAGATTCCCGCCAAGGGGCCAAGCATGAACAACAGCAAAATACTGAGCTGGCTAACGCGCCGTAGCAACAGCCACTTATGGCGCAAAAACCAACTCCTCGTTAAGTCATTTGTTGTCACTGTTTCTGCACTCATCAGATTTCACTAAAGCCTTAAATTCAAAGTTTTCGTTTCAGGGTTTCCAGTGGATCGGCGGCAAAGGGAGTCTCATCCTCTGACTCCTCCACCAAACCCTCACCGCCATGCTCATAGCGCATGCCGGGCGGCAGGTTGTACTGATGCTCTTGGTCGGGAGTCACCAGACTCCTACCCAGCTTGGCCTTTTCCTCCCAACCCAGACGGTAGTGCCCACCCAAACTGCCTTTGGCAAGATGTTGTGGCAACACCTTTATCGCCGGCTCATCAATAATGCAGGCGTATTCACATTTGCCACAGCCGGTACAAGCCTCCGAGTGTACGACCGGTACAAACAAGGCGTGCTTGCCCGAGCGGGGATTGTGACGCCGCTCGATAGTCAGAGCCTTGCCGATCAACGGGCAAATATTGAAGCAGACTTCACACCGAAGCCCCTGAAA
>JAUWLO010000136.1 GCA_030613605.1 Gammaproteobacteria bacterium
AAGCGGTTATATTAAATGCTAATTTCTATATAGCCTGACATTCAATATAACGGACCTTCGCTGATTCAAGCTGAGTTAGCAATGTCGACCCATAACGGCCGTTTGGATGTTGGTATTCCAATGACCGACACCACCACATAAGAGTCATTGGGGAAATTGGCCAATTTTGATAAGAATCGTACAAAGGGGACATTCAAAAATTAGTCCTGACCGAGAATTTTTGACCCAGAGAAGACTGTTAGCTATCTCTTATATTGGGCGTGACTAAATGACGACTATCTACCTAAAGCAGAAGCTCAGTAACTTGGATTTGGAATACTAAAAATTTTCAATAATTCCCAGCTCTTATCATTTTCGTTTAACATATTGTTACAACCTCAGGCCCGACTTTCGTTAAGGCGCTCGACTGTATTTCCAGGGCCTGTCTGATCAGTTGGTCGATATCCGCAGAATAGGGTCGCAGCTGGCCTGTGAGTCAGGTGCTATCAGAAAAAGACCTGAATCACCACGTCGATGGGTGCTAAGGAGTGACGCAATCTGGATAGACGCTTGGTGAGTTCCATCAGAAAATGATAATAAATAAGAAGTGGAGTTGAGCGGGTTAGAACGTTTCGTCATGATCGTTCTACTGGCACTGTCCGATATTAATGACATTCGTCGCGCCTATGGGAACGAGTAGGGTGTTTATACTTCTTATGCTTTTACCTTCACTTAAGATAGAGAAAGCCATGCGCATTACGCAATCTTTAAAAATCATCCATTATCTGTGCCTCGTTCCAGTGAGTGCCTTTTTACTGTCCGGTTGTGGAGAGCAAACCCAGGATGTGAAACCTGTCGTTCGTTCCGTCAAGACCATGGCTGTAGGGGAGGCGAGCCGTGAATTCCAGCGAACATTCACTGCCAGCGTACGGGCTGCTGAACGGGCCGAGCTGGCGTTTCAAGTGCCGGGTAAAATCATTGAACTGCCGGTCAAAAAAGGCCAGCAAGTCAGTCAGGGTGATCTGATTGGACGTCTCGACCAGCGGGATTATAAGAGTAACCTGAAGTCGACCCAGGCGGAATTTGACAAGGCGCTGGCCAACTTCAAACGGGGTGATAAACTGGTAGAGGATGGCTTTATTTCAAAAACCGATTATGATCGACTTCGCGCGCGTCGGGATGTCACCGCGGCCGAACTCGACAAAGCCAAAAAAGCCCTTGAGGATACTGAGCTTAAGGCGCCTTTTAGTGGCGTGGTGGCACAACGCGTTGTGGAGAATTTTACGGAAGTACGTGCTAAGCAAAATATCGTCAGTCTCCAGAACACTTCGCTGTTGGAACTGGTGATTTATATCCCGGAGCATCTCGTTGCCATTGCGCGACGGGGCGGACCAGATAAAGCAAACTTTTTGGCGTCATTCAATGCCATTCCAGGTGAACAGTTCCCTCTGACCATTAAAGAATTCTCTACCCAGGCGGATCCTAAAACCCAGACCTTCGAGTATGTGTTGACCATGCCACGCCCGGAAGGACGTAATATCCAGCCGGGTATGACCGCGAATGTACATGCATCCAGGACAGATATGGATGAGAGTCAGAAGGCTGCCAGTTTCATCATTCCTGCCATTGCTGTCTTCGCAGATGAAAAAAGTCAGTCCCACGTCTGGATCATCAAGCAGCCGAAGAACACGGTGCATGCCAGAGAAGTGACCACTGGCAACTTATCTGGCACTGATCAAATTGAAATTATTTCCGGTATAAAATCGGGTGAGATGATCGCCATTGCCGGGGTGAGTCAGTTACGTGAAGGCATGCAGGTTCGTCCTGTAGCAAGGATCGATTACTAGTGAATATCGCAGAATGGAGCATCAGGAAAAGTGTCATCACCTGGGTGCTGACCATTTTGATGGCGTTGGTCGGCATTTATTCATTCAGCAATCTCAGTCGGCTGGAAGATCCTGAATTCACCATTAAGGAAGCGCTGATCTATACTCCCTATCCCGGTGCATCCGCAGCCGAGGTGGAACAGGAAGTCACCAACGTCATTGAAGAGGCGCTCCAGGAAATGGGGCAACTGGATTATGTGGAGTCCCGTTCCGAGCGCGGCCTGTCCATCGTCAAGGCCTTTATCAAGAAAAACTACCGCAAGGCTGAATTACCTCAGATCTGGGATGAACTGCGTCGCAAGGTTAATGATCGTCAACTCCGGTTGCCGCCGGGTGCCGGCCCGTCCATCGTTAATGATGATTTTGGTGATGTCTTTGGCATCTATTTTGCGATCACAAGTGAGGGTTACACCAAGCGGGAAGTCTATGAGTTTGCCAAGTTCCTGCAACGGGAGCTTCTGCAAGTCCAGGATGTGAAACGCATCAGCATCTTTGGTTATCAACCGGAGGTGGTGTATGTCGAGATGAAACGTGAGCAAATGGCGGAGTTCGATATTGCGCCGCAGGAGATCTATGCCGCACTTGCTGCCAAGAACTTGCCCGCTGCCAGCGGTCATGCCACGCTGGGTGCTGAATATATTCCCATCAATCCCACCGGCGAGTTTCAGTCAGAACAGGAGTTTGGTGATCTCTTGATTCGCGGTAAAGGTCAAGGTTCCGAGCGCCTTGTGTATTTGAAAGACATCGCCACCATCAGCCGGGGTTATCAGGAACCACCGAATGCCGTGCTGCGTTATGACGGCGAGTCGGCCATCGGCCTGGTTATTTCCACCGTCTCCGGAGGTAATGTGGTGACCATGGGCGATGCCCTGAATGCGCGAATGGAGCAATTGAAGCCACTTTTTCCAATCGGCATGGAAGGTCACATTATTGCCTTGCAGTCAAAGGCGGTAAGCGAGTCGATTAACGGATTTATTGTAAACCTGTTGGCAGCCGTTGCGATTGTTATTGTCGTATTGCTGTTCTTCATGGGTTTGCGCAGCGGCCTGATTATCGGTTTTGTCTTGTTTATAACCATTGCCGGTACTTTCATTTTTATGGACATGTGGAGCATTACCCTGGAGCGTATCTCACTGGGGGCGCTGGTGATTGCCCTGGGAATGCTGGTGGATAATGCCATTGTGGTGACGGACGGCATGCGCGTGAAAATAGAGCAGGGAATAGATGCCTTGACCGCGGCAAAGGAGGTGGTGGGGCAGACCGCCACACCGTTGTTAGGTGCCACCATCGTGGCGGTTATTGCGTTCGCTTCCATTGGTACTTCTGATGATCCCACCGGGGAATATACCTCGTCACTGTTTTATGTGATCCTGATTTCTCTATTGTTAAGCTGGGTGACGGCGGTGACCAGTACACCGTTATTGTGTAAAACCTTCCTCAAGCCCAAACCGGTAACAGATGGCGAAGCAAAGGATCCTTATGCTGGCAAACTGTTTCAGGGCTATAAGCAACTTCTCCTGCTCAGTATTAAGTTTCGCTGGGTGACCGTTGGTCTGGTGATTGTGCTGTTTGTATCCGCCATTTTCGGCTTTGGTTTTTTGAAAAATAGTTTCTTCCCCGATTCGACCCGGCCCCAGTTTTACATTGATTTCTGGTACCCCAATGGCACGCATATAAATGAGACCAGCCGAAAAATGGCGGCGATTGAAACCTTCCTGTTGGAGAAAGAGGAAATCAATCATGTCTCTACCGAGATCGGCGGCGGGCAACCCCGATTCCTGCTGACCTATAGCCCGGAGTATCCCAGCCATGCATTCGGTCGCATGATTGTGGATGTGGAAGATTATAGAATCATTCCTCAGCTGTTTGTCAGCTTGCAGGCTGAACTGGAAGCGAAGTTTCCCGAGCCCATTGTTAATGTGCGGATGTTTGTGAATGGTCCGTCCACGGGCGGCAAGATTCAGTTGCGTCTGTCGGGGCCGGATCCGGCAGTACTGCGTCAGTTGGGTGACAAAGTGGAAGAGATCATCTTCAGCGATCCGGGTGCTAAAGCAGTCAGGAAAGAATGGGGCGAAAAGATCAAAGTTGTTCGTCCCCAACTGGCTGAAGCCCAGGCCCGGCGTGCGGGGATTGATCGCCCTGATGTGGCGCACGCCATGCAATTTGCGATCGAGGGTACGGTAGTCGGTGTTTATCGGGAAGAGGATGAACTGCTCAATATCGTGGCACGCTCACCGGAGAATGAGCGGGTCGATCTGGCTAATCTCGGTAGCATCCAGATCTGGAGCCCGGCGGCACAGACGCAGATCCCAATCGGGCAAGTAGTCACCGAGTTTAAGACTGAGTTCGAGGATCCGTACATCTGGCGTCGCAACCGTGAAAAAATGTTGCGTTACCATATCGATGCACGTGACGAGTTACCCAGTAAATTGTTTAATCGCATCAAGCCAAAGATTGAGCAGGCCCTCAACGTCGATCTCGCCCAATATTCGAATCGCCACTTTGCACAGGGAGAAGATCCCTTTGCCGGGTTCACGGCTAGTACCATTCCTGTCATTGAACAGGACATTATTCCACTCAAGGATAAGTTGGGGTACAGCATGGCCTGGGGTGGTGAGGCGGAAGATTCGTCCCGCGCCCAGACCGCCCTGGCAGGGACAATACCCATTTTCTTTGGCTTAATGGTGTTGATCGTGCTGATGTTGTTTAACTCGATTAAAAAGACGCTGATCATCTGGCTAACTGTGCCCTTATCATTGATTGGTGTGACCGCCGGGCTGCTGATGTTTGCCCAGCCCTTCAGTTTTATGGCATTGCTGGGCTTGATGAGTTTGTCGGGGATGTTGATCAAAAATGCGATTGTGCTGATTGATCAGATCGATGTCGATCTGGCAGCAGGCAAACCACCGTTTCAGGCGATTGTCGATTCTGGCGTGAGTCGCTTGATCCCGGTGGCGATGGCGGCGGGCACGACCATCTTCGGTATGCTGCCATTAATGACCGATGCATTTTTTGTCTCCATGGCCGTGACCATCATGTTCGGACTTGGATTTGCGACCATACTGACGTTAATCGTGGTGCCGGTACTTTATGCAATCTTTTTCAAGGTTCCCTACCAGGCATCGCTGCTGTCCCAGAAATAAGGTTCTGTATAATCAGGCTTTATAAATGGCCCGGATTCTCGGAAATGCCTTTGGTAACTGTGTCGATGCACTTTGGGGGGCCATGATCGAAAAGCGACGAGTTAGTTTGCTGGCACGAACCGCGCTGGCAATGGTCGTGCTGGCTTTGTCTGCTATCTCTAACAGCGTATGTGCGACCGAAAGTGTGGCGCTGGAAAATACGGCACCCGACAGCGCCGTCGAGAGCCTCACCCCTCCATTTCGATGAATCGCTCTTCTGCAATACCAATAGCCTCACTACCGGATAACTCCGGGGCAACGATGTCCGTTCCACTGCCGGTCGGAAGGTAAAGCATTTTAGTATTGGCCGTATTCTCACCCGAGCTTATAAATCGCCCGCTGACACTGCGTGGTAGGAGAAATCCCAC
>JAUWLO010000102.1 GCA_030613605.1 Gammaproteobacteria bacterium
CATCCACACCTTTGGGTGGCACAAAAACAAAACTGTCGGCTGGCAATTTCGCGTTATTCTCAACATTGGAAAAAGCCAGTTCAGTTCGCTGCCCAAAACCATCCACCAGCACCATCCTGCCAATATGTCTCTCGCTAAAACCCAGCCTCATTTCCTGAAAGTTGGATTCTTTTGCTCGGGGCAATAATTGCACCCAGTAAAGGCCATCACGGAGCTCATCCAGCTCGGTGATAATGAAACTCTGTTTCAGGGAGCCGCTACTCAAGCCCTCACTACTCAATAACAGCGCCGGCGTATCCCCTAAGGCAGTATCCAGAGGCTTTACCACCACCTGGGCCAGATCCTCATCATAAATCCACAGACGTTTGCCATCGGCCAGAATCAGTTGCGGATAAGGTGCCTGATAATCCCAACGAAACTTGCCCGGTCGTTGCATCATCAAAATACCACGAGACACTTTTGGCTGTGAAAATGTTGCCCCCTGCACCGTTTGCACAAAATCAGCTCTCAGTGCACCTTTGGCACTGAAAAAGGCATCAAGGCGATCCATGGCCTTGCCAGCCATAGCTGAGCTTGCATATAAACTGGCGAACAGCGATATAAATAAGGCGCATAAACACACCTGCCAGAAACGCTGTTTTCCTAAAATATTGCTATTTTCTTCCCGCACAGGATCTCCAAAAATCAGGCTAATAATCATGAGTTATATGATACCTGCTAACGGTCTGCTGAGGAATTCACCTGTTTTCTCTCTGGATATTCAGGGGATCCACGGACTGAGGCAGGATCCGACCTGGCCTGGGCCATAGATCACTGTCGCCAGCCACAATGACCTCACAGGCTCTGATCTGGCATATACCACCGAGCCACAACCTGATATGTTTTTACTATATTAGAAAAACACTATTGGAAATAAAATGAACGCACACAAATCGATAATCCTGACCACATTTTTTACCTGCTTTTCATTGCAGCTCTTTCTAACGTCAGCAATAGCAAGCGATGTGTTATCGGTTAAAAATATTGGCATGGAACTGGCTCGCGATATTGCCAGTAAAGCGGTAATGGTTTGCCGCAAACAAGGGTACCAGGTTAGCGCTGTGGTGGTTGATCGAAATGGAAATATACGCGCCGCACTACGCGACGATCTTGCCTCACGATTTACACTACAAATCGCAGAAGAAAAGGCGAATGCGGCAATCTTGTCAGGCATTTCATCAGGTGAGTTTCGAAAAAGTCGCGGTGACATACGCCCAGAACTCAACCACATAGATGGTCTCATCATCCTGGAAGGCGGATTACTCATTAGCGCTGGCGGCTATCGAATTGGTGCTGTGGGTGTGAGTGGTGCCCCGGGTGGCGACAAGGATGAAATTTGTGCCAGAAAAGCACTGGAAAACGTCGAAGAACGATTAGAATTTGCTACTGAGTAACGAGACAATTAGATGACTAATTACAGGTTTTTCATTGGTTTTTTTATTTTAACTTTACTGCCATTCAACCAGGTTAATGCGGAAAACTGGTGGGATAAAGGCAAAGAATTTCTCAAAACCCTGGAAGACAAAAAACAATCCGCCGACCCAGGTATTAACCCAAGCCTCAACGAAATAAGCAAGGCGTTCAAAGAAGCATTGCGGATAGGTTCTGAAAATGTCGTAAGTCAATTAAGCGCTATTGATGGCTTCAACAAAGATTCCGCTATTCATATACCCCTGCCAAAAAACCTAAAGTCAGTAAAAAAGGTGCTGGCAAAATTTGGAATGCGTAAAGAAATTAAAGACCTTGAGTTAAAACTCAATCGTGCCGCTGAAGCCGCCACCCCGAAAGCAAAAGAACTTTTCCTGCAATCTATCAATGAAATGACATTCGATGATGTCAAAAGTATCTATGAAGGCCCTGATGATTCTGCAACACAGTACTTTAAGAAAAAAATGACCCCTCCTCTAAGCAAAGAAATGCGGTCGATAATAGAAGCAAGTTTGTCGAAGGTAGGGGCGATCAAAGCCTACGACAAAGTGATGGAGAAATATAAGAAACTGCCTTTTGTGCCTGACGTAAAAGCCGATCTAACAAAACACGTTGTTAAAAAAGGCATGAATGGGATATTTTATTATCTCGCCAAAGAGGAAGCAGCTATTCGCAAAGACCCCGCGAAACAAACCACAGATCTTTTAAAGAAAGTGTTTGGTGCAATGTAACGCAAAAATTAGTACCCAACATTCCTAAGCATTACCAACAATTACCCTCTGACTCTGTTTATTACGGTTTGACTCAAGGCTGACACCTGTCAAATTATGCTGAAGATACTATGATATACCGTATAGATTAGCAGGCCTGCGTGGATTTGATGCCGGGGGTCAAATCATTTCTTTCTCCATAATTTGGGATATTGCATGGATCATCTTAAAATATTTCAACGAATTAATCAGATCAGCATTGAGGCAAATGATGTTGACGAGTTATTGAGCTCCGTTCTGGATGAAATGTTGGACATCTTCAATTGTGATCGCGCCTGGCTTCTTTATCCCTGTGATCCTGACTCACCTACCTGGCGCGTACCAATGGAACGTACCCGACCAGAGTGGCCCGGCGCCCATGCTGAGGGGCGTGCAATAACCACTGATTCTGAAACGACTGAATTATTCAGGCAGGCAGTCGAGTCTAAAAAGGCAATCACCTTTGATATCGCGTCTGACCGAGTTTTACCCAAATCGGTAGCTGAACATTTTTCAGTTAAAGCGCAGATGGTACTGGCAGTTTATCCAAAATCCAGCAAGCCGTGGCTGATGGGCATCCATCATTGCGCTAAGGCGCATGTATACAGTGAGGAAGAACAACAGGCTTTTGGTGAGATTTCGCAAAGTACTACCGCTCCACTGAGTAATTTAATCGCCATACAGGCGCTACATGAATCGCAAATGATGCTGCAATCAGTACTAGATTCAATACCTGTGCGGGTATTCTGGAAGGATACTGAGTCCCTATATCTCGGTTGCAACAGGCTTTTCGCTATGGATGCGGGTTTGGAGTCACCCGGGCAGATTATTGGTAAATCGGATTTTGATCTTGCCTGGAGGGAACAGGCAGAACTTTATCGTTTGGATGATCGTAATGTTATCCAGGCTGGCCAACCGAAATTAAATTATGAGGAACCTCAAACGAGCCCTGAGGGCGCAAGTCTTTGGCTACGTACCAGCAAGGTCCCGTTAACCGACCTGTCAGGAACTGTCGTTGGTGTCATGGGGACATATGAAGACATCACCGACCGTAAGAATGCTGAGGAAAAACTTCGGCAGGCTGCCGTAGTCGTTGATAATACTGCTGAGGCCATTATGGTCACTGACAAAGAAGCTAATATTATTTCAGTTAATAAAGCATTTTCTGAAATTACCGGTTATACAGAGCAAGAAGTTATCGGTAAAAACCCACGCATCCTACAGTCACAAAAGCATGATCGGGAATTTTATGTCGACATGTGGAACACGCTCCTCAAGAAAGGTCTCTGGCAGGGTGAGATCTGGGATCGAGGTAAAAATGGGGAAATTTACCCGGCATGGACAACCATAAGTGCGGTCTATAGTGATAATGGAGATCTAACTAATTACGTCTCTGTGTTTACGGATATCACCAGCATTAAACAATCTCAGGAGAAAATGGATTTTCTCGCCTATCATGATCCATTAACTCATTTGCCAAACAGGTTGTTGTTGAGCGATAGACTTGAACATTCTCTACAGCGTGCCGAGCGAGAGGGAACACAAGTCGCCGTCCTGTTTATCGACCTGGACAACTTCAAGAATATCAATGATAGCCTGGGACATCCAACGGGTGATTTTCTGTTACAGGAGGTGGCGAAACGAATTAAAAGCCTGGTCCGTGTTGATGACACTGTGGCCCGATTGGGTGGCGATGAGTTCATTATTGTCATGGAAGAAATTGGTGACGCTCAGGATTCAACCTTGCTTGCCAAGAAGCTGGTGAGCGCTTTTAATCAGCCGTTTACTGCAAAGAATCGTGAGTTATATCTCACCTTGAGTATAGGTATCAGCATTTATCCTGGTGATGGCACGGATAGTGAAACACTCATCAGGAATGCCGATTCCGCTATGTATCGGGCCAAGGCCGAAGGGCGAAACGACTATCAGTTTTATACATCCGCACTTACCACAGCAGCCTTTGAACGCCTTACTCTGGAAAATGCCCTGAGGCGCGCACTCGAAAATGAGGAATTTATACTTCACTACCAGCCACAATATTCGCTCGACACAGGGAAGCTCACAGGTCTTGAAGCCCTGATCCGTTGGCAACACCCGGATATGGGTATGATTGCGCCCGATAAATTCATCCCCCTGGCAGAAGAATCGGGAATTATCGTTGCTATTGGAGAATGGGTATTACGTACCGCGTGTATTCAAATGAAGAACTTTCTGGATTCGGGATATTCGATCCAGCGTATGTCGATCAATATTTCAGGGGTCCAGTTCCAGCGAGGATCGATAGTCGATATGATTATGCGTGTGCTGGAAGAAACCAACCTTGATCCAAAAAGCCTGGAGCTTGAGATTACTGAAAGCATTATTATGCAAGAGACAAGCAAGACTGTAAAAATTCTCAATGAGATCAGGCAACGGGGAATTACCATCGCGATTGATGACTTTGGTACGGGTTATTCATCCCTCAGTTACCTTAAACGCCTGCCTGTGAATAAGCTAAAAGTGGACAGATCATTTGTGCGTGATATTCCACGGGATCCAAATGATGAGGCCATCACCCGCGCCATTATTGCATTGGGCCAGGCATTGAATCTTGAGATAATTGCCGAGGGTGTAGAGACAGAAGAGCAGCAAATATTTCTCAAGTCGCTGGGCTGTAATGAAGCTCAGGGCAATTTGTACAGCCGTCCCTTACCCGCTGAGGAATTAGTAGAAATATTAAAGAAAGACAAATGACAATAAAACGCGAACAAACTAAGCTTGTTGTGTAGCACTGCTTACGGGCAAGTTTTTCGGAATGGAGCGCTTTTCGGAATGCGAAAGCCAGATCCTGGCCAAGACATTTAGTTGCGAATGACTACTAAGGGTTGCGACCTCACTATTCCCCAGCCACAATATCCTCAATGCTTGCCCGTTGCCAATAAAGCTTCTGCAGCAGCCAATCATCACCATCTCTCGCCAACGTTAGATCAAACTGATAAAGATCAGCACGTATATCAAGTAACGCCTGCGCACCTTTTACAGGTGACCCTGCCATTGCAATATATAGCTGTACACTGGCCTGCTCCGGAACAGGGAATTTAATTTCGCTGATTTGAGTAAAAAGATGAATGTTTTTGTGACGTAAAAAATATCCCATTGCCAGCGTGGTCAGTGCGCGTCGGTCACGATGACCATCATCCTTGTAGTGTTCTGAAACAAGTTGTCGAATAGCCAGCGCTTCACGCGACTCAGCGGCGGTTACTGCTGAAGCAATGAACTGGCGAACCTGATCTTCCGGGGATTCTTTATCACTACAGGCAGACAACGCTACAGAGATAAAAACCAGGAAAGTTGCTAGTAATAAAAATGCCGATCTGTTCATGACATCTTTATTTTTTACAACCAGACAGGAATATTAGTTGGGGGTGTTAGTCGAAGGTGTTAGTCGAAGGTGGAAGGTGTTAGTCGAGGATATTAATCAACAGTCATTGGGGGTGGCGCTAACACCTCACGTGAACCGTTGGATTGCAGCTCACCCACTACTCCTGCGCGTTCCATGTCTTCCACCATGCGCGCTGCGCGGTTGTAACCAATCCTGAGACGACGCTGTACACCGGAGATAGAAGCCTTGCGAGTTTCGGTTACAATGCGAACCGCTTCATCATAAAGCGCATCCATTTCATTATCTGGATCCGCAAAACCCGGCACTCCGCCCATGTCCGTACCTGCGGCTGGCGGCTCCAGTATTTCATCTACATATTGTGGTTCACCTCGACCCAGCCAGTCTTTCACGACGCGATGCACTTCAGCATCGGATACAAAAGCGCCATGAATACGTGTAGGTATACCTGCACCCGGAGCGAGATACAGCATGTCACCGTGGCCTAATAATTGTTCCGCCCCACCCTGATCAAGAATAGTGCGCGAATCCACTTTGGCAGAAACCTGGAAAGCCATACGCGTAGGAATGTTGGCTTTAATGAGACCGGTTAACACGTCCACCGAAGGGCGCTGAGTGGCAAGAACAAGATGCATACCGGCCGCACGCGCCTTTTGTGCAAGACGCGCGATAAGCTCTTCAACTTTTTTACCCACCACCATCATCATGTCGGCGAGTTCGTCCACTATTACGACGATTTGCGGGAATGGTTCCAGCAAACGTTCTTCACCACCATCTTCTTCCGATAAAACGACGGGTTTATAGAATGGATCAACGATAGGCTCACCGGCATCGTAAGCATCGCTCACCTTGCGGTTATAACCTGCCACATTACGTACCCCAAGATGGGCCATGAGTTTATAACGACGCGCCATCTCCGCTACACACCAACGCAAGGCATTGGCGGCTTCTTTCATGTCGGTCACAACCGGTGCCAGCAAATGCGGTATGCCTTCGTACACGGAAAGCTCCAGCATCTTGGGGTCAATCATGATCATCCGCACCTGCTCCGGCGAAGCGTTGTAAAGCATGCTCAGCACCATGCCGTTAAGCCCCACGGATTTACCAGAGCCCGTTGTACCCGCCACCAACAAGTGCGGCATCTTGGCCAAATCGACAACAATAGGATGACCGGCAATATCTTTACCCAGCGCCAACGTCAGCGGTGAACTGGCGCTCTCGTATTCTTTGGAAGCGATGATCTCGGAAAGACGAACAATTTCACGATCCTCATTAGGGATCTCCAGACCAATGGTAGATTTGCCCGGAATGACTTCAACAATGCGCACACTAATGGCCGATAATGAACGCGCCAGATCTTTGGCCAAATTAGTGATCCGACTCACTTTGACGCCGGGCGCCGGATCTAACTCATAGCGGGTGACAACTGGCCCGGGATGCACCGCAACGACCTGCACCTCCACACCAAATTCCTGCAACTTGAGTTCCACCTGACGAGAAACAGCTTCCAGTGCAGCAGTGGAAATTTCTACCTTGCGCTCA
>JAUWLO010000152.1 GCA_030613605.1 Gammaproteobacteria bacterium
AAAACAATACCTTTCGTTCTTTGGTTTTGTCGTTTTCCGCATAGACCGGGATGTAATCCATACCCATGTCATCCTGGGCCGCCACCGGTGAGGTTATGGCCGGGTTCATAGGGTTACGATAGAACAGAACTTTACGGGCCGGCTTCGTTTCGCTGGTTTTACCGGAGTCTTCCAGAGCTGTGCTTGGCGCTAACCAGTACCCGCCACCTGCGCCTGCGATCAACGCCACCAGAACCGCAATTATCAGGGTTTGCTTGTTCATTGATTCACCTCAAAACTTTTTGTTGCGTTTAAATGTTGTTTGCCGACAGCCGCGTTCAAACGCGCCAGTGCCTGATTGCCCTGAGACAAGGCCTTCCAGTAACGGGTCTCGTATTTAAATAAGATGATCTGCGTGCGTACCAGATTTAGAAAATCCACTTTATTCACCTGATAGGCCGCCATCATGGAAGCGACGGTCTGCCCGGCCTGGGGAATAATGCCCTGTTTGAATAGACGAGCCTGTTCACGGGAACGTTGATAGTCGGCAAGGGCACGTGACACCTCGCTGGCCACCATCCCTCGAGCATCATCCAGTCGATATTGATGTTGCAGAACCTGGCTGGTGCGTTGATCCACGGCTTTGTCCTGTCGGGCTCCAGCATAGATGGGTAAATTCATGCTGAGCATGACAGAGAGAAAATCGGTACGGTCACTGCCATCCAAGTTTTGCCCATCACGAAAACCATAGGAGGCGCCTAACATGAAATCGGGAGCGTAAGATTTTTTAGCCAATCCAAGTCGTGCTCGGGCTGCATCAATTTTACTTTGGCGCGCGGCCAACATGGGTCGGGTTTTCGCAGCAAGTGTTAACAAATCTTTTTCGCCACCGATCTCTACCAGTGTTTCAGCTACTCGTTGTGGTAATTGCACCGGGCGAGTCGTGAGTTGACCCAACAAGGTATTGAGTCGTGCTGCCTGGTTACGCCGCATGCCGCGCAAATTGATGGCCTTGTCATGCAGCTTGGACAGTTCCAGTTGCGCAAGTAGAACATCTTGTTGCAGACCTTTACCGACCTTATATTTAGTTTGTGCCACACTGACAAACTGGCGCAGCAGTTCCAGGTTACGGGCCACGATTTCCAGTGCTCGATCAGTGAAGTACAGATTCCACCATACGGTTTTAACATCACGCACCAGTTTCAGGCGCATTTCATCCACTACCCAGCGAGCTGCGGTTGTTTCATGCTCAGCGGCTGCCTCTCGCAACGCCAGTTTCCCGGGGAAAGGCAACATCTGACTAAACCCTAATTGCAACTGGGTCATGGGTTCCTGCTCTAAGTCAAAGCTATCGGTTGGCAAATTCATCACGTTCAATGACAAACGTGGATCGGGTAATGAGCCTTTTTGTGAAGGGATAGCAGCAAGTGCCTCTGCACGGGTTTTTATTGCAGCTAGGCCAGGATTATCTGCAAGCGCTATTGCAACAGCGTCTTCAACCAACAGGTTTTTTGGTGATTCCACCGAAGATGCTGCAAGCACAACGTGTGCATTGCTCGCCAACAGCAAGCCAGTCAGCACAATCAACAGGGGTAATAATAGTTTATCTAAATGCCACTCTCCTACTGTGCCACCTTCGGCATTTTTGTATGCACCAGCACGACAATAAGATGTGATTGGTTTAGTAGATAATTTGACCCCAACCTTTACCCGGCTGGAGGTGACAGTATGGGACAGAATCATTGAGTCCTCCCGGATTATTCATAACAAACACGCGCGCGCGCAGCCATTGCGGGTGAATCCCGCAAGTTTGAATAATTTAGGAGTAGCGTGGGGGCCGGTATTCCGGCAAGAGGTCAGTGCTGTAGAGTGAAACGTCTGGGATGGTAAATTGAATCTGCGCGCTCAAGTCAGCACGATTCAGTTTAATTTGGGGTACTCCAAGTGACAAAGGGCAATTACTACACTGAACAGAACTCTGACAATTTCCGTGCTTGTTACAATCCTCATCAAGCATCATCAATTCATCATTCTGGGTCATATCATTTACTGCAACCGCCGAGTTATCAGTCTGCATGTCTGTCTGCGCGGCAAACAGGATCTGCACGGGCGACAGCACCATAGCAATGATCAGGAATAGGCGGAGAGGTTGCGTAAAAAATCTCATAGTCAGAGAGGAGTGTAGGCGCCAATTAAAGGTTCTGTCAAGAATTGAACAATCGATATAAATGCCCACAGTGTGGCAAAGCAAAAAACCTAACTCCTTTGCACTTGGGTTCTATAACTTTCGAGATAGAAGCCACAATCATAATGGTCTTGCATCTTCAATCAGTCCCTGCGATTGTCCTAATCTTTTTGAGTGCGTTCGCCGCTATCCCATTTAAAGTTCTAATGACTACTTTGAGTCACAATTCGTCGATATCATTTTTATCCCAATGTCCGCAATCAGTATAAAGCGGTCATTAGAATTTTCTAGCCATCTAGCAAAACATAGTTAGTATGAGTGCTTTTGCCCGGAATGGTCGAACTTCAGTAAACAACTATATTCTTTAGTAAACGACTTTATTACACAGGAAACGACTTTATTTTCTAGTCACAAGCACAACACCTTAAAAGCATAAATTATTCTACGGTGACAGATTTTGCCAGGTTCCGAGGTTGATCAACATCGGTACCTTTTAGTACAGCCACGTGATATGACAATAACTGCAATGGAATGGTATAAATGATTGGTGACACAGAATCATCAACCGGCGCTACATTGAGCACCTGAACTCCGTCCGTTTCTTTCATCTCGGAATGGGTATCTGCAAACACAATTAACTTGCCGCCCCTGGCACGAACTTCCTGCAGGTTTGATTTTAATTTTTCCAGCAATTCATTATTAGGTGCTACTGCAATAATAGGCATCATGTCATCAACTAATGCCAGTGGACCATGTTTTAATTCCCCGGCTGGATATGCTTCTGCATGAATGTAAGAAATTTCTTTAAGTTTTAGCGCGCCTTCCATTGCAACAGGATATTGGGCGCCACGACCTAAAAATAAAGCATTGTGGATGTCTGCAAACTGTTCTGATATTAGCTTGATGTCTTTATCCAGCTTCAGGGCATCGTCAATATCGCCGGGAAGTTTTTCCAGCTCTGCTACCAGTTTTGTTTCCTGCTGTTCTGATAACCCAAAACGTCGGCCCAGCACGATAACCAGCAACATCATACAGACCAGTTGTGTGGTAAACGCTTTAGTAGATGCCACGCCAATCTCTGGGCCTGCACGTGTCATCATTACAAGATCAGATTCACGCACTAACGAGCTTTCGGGTACATTGCAAATAGATAGGGAATGGCCAAAACCGAGACGTTTTGCTTCTTTTAAACCAGCCAGAGTATCTGCCGTTTCTCCTGATTGTGACAACGTCACAATCAGCGAATTTTTCCGAACAACTGGATTGCGATAACGAAATTCGCTAGCCACTTCTACGTTACAGGGAATACCGGCAATAGACTCAAGCCAGTATTTACCTATCAGGCCTGCATGATAACTGGTACCACAGGCAATAATGTGTACGCCCTGCACTTCATCAAAAACTTCTGAAGCTTTAGCACCAAAGGCCTGTTCCAGTACCCGGCCATTACTGATACGTCCTTGCAGCGTATCTGCAACCGCACGAGGTTGTTCAAAAATTTCCTTGAGCATGTAGTGGCGGTATTCACCTTTGTCCACTGAATCAGCCGACAATTCGCTTTCACGTATTGGCCGTTCGACCACATCACCCTGTCCATTATAAATAACAAGCTGGTCAGCTCGAATATCGGCGATATCACCTTCTTCAAGAAACATAAATCGTTGTGTTACGGGCAGCAAGGCAGCAACATCAGAGGCAATAAAATATTCTTCGATACCAATCCCTATTACCAGCGGGCTTCCTCTGCGTGCTGCAATCAGCCGGCCCTCTTCCTTTGCACTAATAACACCAAGAGCATAGGTGCCCTCAAGGTCTTTCAAAGTGGAACGTACTGCCGCTAGTAAATCCTGGCCTTCATCAACATGATAGGCATAGATCTGATGGACAACAACTTCTGTATCGGTTTCAGAGGTAAACTCAAATCCCTTCTTTATCTGTTCTTCGCGTAACTGTTCGTGGTTTTCGATAATGCCATTATGGACAACGGAAACTGTCGAGCGGCAAATATGGGGATGTGCATTGGCCTGGCTGGGCTCGCCGTGTGTTGCCCAGCGTGTATGCGCAATACCCACGTTACCATTAAGCTGGTTATTAATGGCCTCTGTAAGTGAAGCCACTTTTCCAGGAGAGCGAACCCTGTCCAGCTTCGCATCCGCATCAAGAACTGCGATACCTGCGGAATCGTATCCACGGTATTCAAGCCGTCGTAATCCTTCCAGCAATATCGGAACCACGTTCCGATGCGCTACTGCGCCTACTATGCCGCACATATTTCCTGAACTCCTGAATCTCTTATTTTTTCTTTTCGGGCCTTTTCCAGCCTTCTTTCGTTACCTGTCTCGAACGAGTTAGTGTTAACACGCCCGAAGGTGCACCACGGGTAATTGTTGAACCCGCACCAATAGTGGCGCCATCACCCACTGTAACTGGTGCAACTAACTGTGTGTTGGAACCAATAAAAACATTATCCCCGATAACAGTTTGGTGTTTGTTCACACCATCGTAATTACAGGTGATCGTACCTGCACCAATATTGACATGCGAACCCATAGTGGTATCGCCTATATAACTCAGATGATTGACCTTACTGCCATCTGCAACTGTGGACTTTTTAATCTCCACAAAATTACCGACCTTAACCTGACTGGCTAATTGTGTATCGGGTCGTATCCGCGCAAAGGGGCCAATTTCACATGTTTCACCAATTATACTTTTCTCCAAAATACAGTTAGCGTGGATATTTGTTTCGTTACCAATGGTAATATCTTTTAGTATCACATTAGGGCCAACGTTAACGCGATCACCCAAAGTGACACTGCCTTCAATGATAACGTTGGTATCAATAATGACATCTTTTCCAAACGTTAAACTTCCTCGTACATCAAACCGGTTTGGGTCACGAAGTGTTAAACCATTATCCATGTACTCATTGGC
>JAUWLO010000123.1 GCA_030613605.1 Gammaproteobacteria bacterium
TGTAGAGATCACCGAACGTGATGATCTGGCCATGATCGCCGTGCAAGGCCCTCACGCCAGAGATAAAGCCCATGCCGCATTGGGCAAAAGCATCGAACCTCCACGCGAATTAAAACCTTTTTTTGCCGCTGACTGCGGCGAAAAGAAAGGTGATTTATTTGTAGCACGCACCGGGTACACCGGTGAAGATGGCTATGAAATTATGTTCCCCGCTGATCAGGCCGCCGCATGCTGGGAATCCCTGCTCGCTGCCGGCATTAAACCCATCGGTCTGGGCGCTCGCGATACCCTGCGTCTTGAAGCCGGCATGAATTTATACGGACAGGATATGGACGAGGGCATCACGCCACTGGAAGCCGGATTGACCTGGACGGTGGCCTTTGATCCGGAAGACCGTTTGTTCATCGGCCGCAGTAAACTGGATAAACAAAAGGCCGGTGGTACCGACACCAAACTGGTGGGACTCCTGCTGGAAGACCGCGGTGTATTGCGCCCCCATCAAAAAGTGGTGACCGAAGCCGGTGATGGAGAAATTACCAGCGGCGGCTTCTCCCCCACACTGGGCAAATCCATCGCCATGGCGAGAATCCCAACGTCAGTAAAAGACAATTGCCAGGTGGAAATACGCGGTAAGTTGCTTAACACCAAAATCGTTAAGTATCCCTTTGCACGCAATGGCAAGACCTGCATTTAAACAACTAACTTTAAACAATCATTTTACGTTAACAAAAATATTGCACGAGGAGACATTTCATGAGCAACGTGCCAAACGAATTAAAATATACCAAAACCCATGAATGGGTACGCACCGAAAGTGATGGCAGCATTACTGTCGGGATAACCGATCACGCCCAGGAGTTATTAGGTGACATGGTTTTTGTTGAGCTGCCTGAAACCGATGCCACTTACACCAGCGGCGATGATTGCGCCGTGGTTGAATCCGTAAAAGCGGCTTCGGATATTTATTGCCCTATCTCGGGTGAAATCACCTCTGTAAACGAAGACCTGGCCGACGCCCCGGAAACCATTAATACGGACCCCTATGACACAGGCTGGTTATTCAAATTAACGCCTGAAGACAGCGGTGAAGTTGATGAACTCCTCGATGCAGAAGCCTATCTCGAATTGATTGCCGAAGAAGACCACTAATTATCTAACCAAAAGAAAGCACTAAGCTAATAAGAGTATTAAGTAACCGTTATGCCATTTATTCCACACACCAAAGAAGACACCCAATCCATGCTCGACGTCATTGGCGCCAAAAGCATTGAAGACCTGTTCGATGAAATTCCTGTCGAACTGCGCGCCAAACCGCTGGAAAATGTTCCTGCGGGTCGGAGTGAAATGGCGGTCAACCGATTGGTCCGCCAACGTGCCGCGGAAGATGTTCAACCACTGTGCTTTATTGGCGCAGGTGCTTACGAACACCATATCCCCGCCGCGGTTTGGGAACTGACCACACGTGGTGAGTTTTACACGGCATATACACCCTATCAGGCAGAAGCCAGCCAGGGAACGTTGCAATTGCTGTACGAGTTCCAAACCATGATGGCGGAACTGACGGCCATGGATGTATCCAATGCATCGCTCTATGACGGCGCTTCCTCTTTGGCAGAAGCCGTACTCATGGCAGTACGGGCTAATCGTAAATCAAAAAGTAAACGTATCCTTGTACCTCGGACTGTGCATCCCACGTATCTCAAAGTGGTTAAAACGATTACCCAACATCAGGGCATTACTCTTGAGATGCTCGACTACGACATTGATGGCGGCCATCTTAATATTGATACGCTACCTTCTGAACCGGGCGACTTTACTGCACTCATTATTCCTCAACCTAATTTCTTTGGCGTACTGGAAGATGTCGATGCACTCACAGACTGGGCACATGCTCATGGCGCATTAGTCATTGGTGTCGTAAACCCGATGGCCATGGCATTAATTACACCACCGGGCGAATGGGGAACAGAGGAAGCTGGAATTAAGGGTGCCGATATTGTTTGCGGTGAAGGCCAACCACTGGGCGTACCACTGTCATCCGGTGGCCCCTACTTTGGTTTTATGTGTTGCGCACAAAAACATGTGCGACAAATGCCTGGTCGAATTATCGGTGCCACCAACGATCTGGATGGCAAACCGGGTTATACCTTAACGTTACAGGCACGCGAACAACATATTCGCCGCTCCAAAGCCACTTCCAATATTTGCACCAATCAGGGTTTGCTCACCACCGCAGCAACCATTTATATGTCCCTTATGGGTCCGGAAGGCTTACGGCGCACAGCGGCAAACAGCCATGCCAACTCATGCACATTAACAAAACAACTCAATGCCATCGATGGGGTTGAAACAATATTCTCGCGCCCAGGCTTTCACGAGAAAGTTCTACGGCTAAACAAACCCGTTAAAGAAGTGTTATCTGCACTGGAAGATCGCGGCATTCTGGGCGGCTATGATTTATCGGCCGAATTTCCTGAATTAGGCAATGCCCTACTTGTGTGCGTTACCGAAACCAAAACCGAAGAAGATTTGCAACACTACGCCTCCTCACTACAAGAAGCTTTACAGGAAACATTAGCAGAGGTTTCAGCATGAGCCCTGAATTTACCTCTGGCATTAAAAGCAACCAGCTGATTTTTGAACACTCTGCTACTGGCAGAACGAACGGTGCACAAATGGTGGAAGACGTCGCCAGCGCATCTGAAATTCCTGAGGGTCTATTGCGTAAAACACCGCCCATGTTACCGGAAGTGTCTGAAATGGATGCGGTACGTCACTACACACGTCTGTCACAGAAAAATTTTTCCATCGACACCCAGTTTTATCCGCTGGGTTCCTGCACCATGAAACACAACCCACGTGCCTGCAATACGCTGGCGCTATTGCCGGGTTTCCTCGGCAGACACCCACTGGCTCCAGAACGTTTTGGCCAGGGGGTGATGGCCTGTTTGTGGGAATTACAGGAAATACTGAAAGACGTTACCGGCATGACTGCGGTATCCCTTTCCCCCATGGCGGGTGCTCAGGGTGAATTCGCAGGGGTAGCCATGATCCGCGCCTATCACGATGCCAATAACACTTCTGGCAACAAAAGCGAAAGAAGCGAAATCATATGCCCTGATGCGGCACACGGCACCAATCCTGCAACGGCAACCATGTGCGGTTACAAGGTGCGTGAAATTCCCACCAATACCGATGGCGACATCGATGTGGAAGCCCTCAAGGAAGTTGTGGGGCCACAGACGGCAGGCATTATGCTCACCAACCCCTCTACTCTCGGCGTGTTCGATCGTCGCATTAAAGAGATCGCGCAGATTGTTCACGATGCGGGAGGCCTGCTCTATTACGATGGCGCCAATCTCAATGCCATACTTGGCAAGGTCAAACCCGGTGACATGGGTTTTGATGTTATACACATGAACTTGCATAAAACATTTTCCACCCCGCACGGTGGCGGTGGCCCGGGTGCGGGTCCTGTTGGGGTGAGTGAAAGACTTAAACCATTTATGCCCATCCCTGTCGTAGGTAAAGACGTAGTTGGCAAAGATGAAGGTAGCTTCCGCTGGCTAACAGAAACGGATCTTCCGCAAAGCATTGGCCGTCTCTCCGCCCATATGGGTAATACTGGCGTGTTAATACGCGCCTATGTTTACGCCCTGTTATTGGGCCGTGAAGGCATGGTACGCACGGCAGACTACGCTACACTTAATGCTAACTATTTGATGGCCAGGTTAGCTCAAGCAGGCTTCGATATGGCATTACCCTCACGGCGCGCTACCCATGAATTTATCCTCACCCTGAAACGACAGGCCAAAGACCAGGGCGTCACCGCCATGGACTTTGCCACACGTTTACTGGATTATGGTTTTCATGCACCGACCACTTATTTTCCGCTAATCGTCCCGGAATGTTTGTTAATTGAGCCAACAGAAACGGAATCCAAAGAAACCCTGGATGCCTTTGCTGATGTCATGAAAACCATTCAGGAAGAAGCCGACGCAAATCCGGAATTATTAAAAGATGCGCCCTATACCTTACCGGTAAGGCGCCTTGATGATGTAAAAGCTGCACGTGAACTCAATCTAAAATATTCACCAGCTAAAGACTGAAACCACTATGGGCAAACCAGACACCACCGGCATTAAACGCATCATCAATGCTTTTGGGTTTTCGTTATTGGGGCTGCGGGCCGCGCTTAAATATGAGGCCGCATTCCGTCAGGAACTTGCCTTTTGTGTGATCATGATTCCACTCAGCTTCTGGCTGGGACAAACTGCTGTTGAACGTGCTTTACTTATCGGCGCCCTACTGCTGGTGTTAATTGTAGAACTGATAAACTCTGCAATAGAAGCCATCGTGGATCGGATTGGAACTGAACACCATGAACTCTCGGGCCGCGCCAAAGATATTGGTTCAGCTGCTGTAGCGCTCAGCTTAATCAGCGCAACCTTAATCTGGGGATTGATTATCTTTGATCGCTGGCCAATCATATAAACCAATATAGCACCCGAAATAAGGATACCTATCATGTCTGCACTCATTTGCGGTTCTTACGCCTTCGATACCATCATGGTCTTCCCGGATCGTTTCAAAAATCACATCCTGCCCGACAAGGTACACATGTTAAACGTTTCCTTTTTAGTGCCGGAAATGCGCCGCAATTTCGGCGGTTGTGCTGGCAACATTGCCTACAATTTAAAATTACTTGGTGGCGACCCATTACCCATGGCTACCGTCGGCAATGATTTTGCGGCCTATGCCATGTGGATGGACGTCAACGGTATCTCCCGCAGGCACATCACCGAAATTGATAGCGTCTACACCGGTGTCGCCTATATCACCACAGACATGGATGACAACCAGATAACCGCTTTTCACCCGGGAGCCATGAGCCTGTCTCACGAAAATAATGTTGGTGATGCCGAAGGTGTAAGCATAGGCATTGTCTCACCCGATGGCCGTGACGGTATGATTGAACATGCGCAACAATTCGCTGAAGCCAACATTCCCTTTATTTTTGATCCCGGCCAGGGCTTGCCCATGTTTGATGGCGATGACCTGCTGCGTTTTGCCGAACAGGCCACATGGATCACGCTTAATGATTATGAGGCACAGCTGTTTGAAGATCGCACCGGCAAATCCCCTCACGAACTAGCCGAAATGGTAGAAGGACTTATTATCACCCGTGGCGGTGAAGGCTCTTTGATATATACCACTGAACATCGACATGAAATTCCCGCAGCCAGCACCGAAACCATCAATGACCCTACCGGTTGTGGTGATGCCTATCGCGCTGGATTGCTGTACGGATTAATGAACGACATGGATTGGGAAACTACCGGTCGCATTGCCTCGCTCATGGGTGCCATCAAAATCGAACATCACGGCACCCAAAACCATGCATTCACCCGCGAAGAATTTGATGAACGTTATCAGAAAACTTTTGAGCGTTGCCTGTAGTTAAAAACCCCAGTTAAATAACTCCATTTAATCCTAAAATTACTAGAATAAAAATATAATGAAATTAGAAACCCTGGTAGGCAAAGAACTATGCAATTCGATTGTCGAATCTCGCACAGACACGGATAGTTACGAAGAAGTGGTGGTGCTAAGCAAGGATATTGCAGCCTGGAATAAAAGTCTCACTGAAAAGCTTGGCCCTCCACTAATTTCTACAGAAGACATTGAGATTGTAAGTGCTTCAGAAGATGTATTGTCATCTAAAATTGGTGTCGCATTAGAATTTGCAGATTCATTTGGTGGCATTGGTGAGGGCCAGACTCTCTATCATGGTATTTATGATTCAGCTGTGATTTTAATTATGATCTGGCCCTGGCAAAATAATATTAATGTAACGGTTAAAAAAGCTATCTTGTAAGATGCTAATTTATACACTTGGATGACCGCTTTATACTGATAGCGGACACTGGAATAAATTTATGTTTATAAAATTAGAGGTAAAAAATGCAAGCAGTTGTTAAAAAGTGGTTAAGAGAAAAAGAGTATGGATTTCTTGATAATGGATCTGGCCCAGACATAATGGTTCGTAAATCAGATCTTATCCGATGCCAATATTTAAAGGCAGGTACAACTGTTGAGTTTGAGTGTCATCCCGATAAAGAGGGCTTAATTGCTAAAAATGTCAGCCTTGTACGACAAAAAGCAACAGGGC
>JAUWLO010000237.1 GCA_030613605.1 Gammaproteobacteria bacterium
GATGCTTTTCTTGGATTGTCGCAGCCCATCCCCCGTGAAGCGGGCACCTATACCTATTACGTTAATGCCTACGATGCCGGTACTGAGCAAAACGATGAAGTGTTAATGACATCCGGTGCTTGCAGCTACACCGACACCGGCATGATGCCTGGTGCACCTGGTGGTGATGCGGGTATGAATGCTTCCGGCGTGACCAGCAGTGCCGACACCAATACGAACATCCACGTACATCGCGGCGTATTAGGTGACCCGGATGCCACCGCTGGAATCAGCGATCTGGATAGCAGTATTCATCGTTGGCAAAATCCGGTGGCCAAAATCACTGTCACCGTCACACCATAAATGGGAGGATGTCATGCGATCATTTAACAGAAGTCCTTCACGCAATCGTTTGCCAACCTACCTGATTGTCAGTCTTATTTCGGCAGGTGTGTTGACCTTAAGCGGTTGTTTTCATGACGAAGCGGATGATGATATGGCGACGCAAGCCACCTATGAAGTCACCGTGTACAACATCACCAATGGTCAGCCTCTTACTCCTCTGGGAGTGGTGGTTCACGAGTCCGGTTACATGCCGTGGCAGCTGGGCGAAGCGGTTAGTACAGGCCTGGAAACCCTGGCTGAGTCAGGTGACCCATCGGACTTTCTTACCGAAGCGGATGCCGATAGTGCAGTGGCCATGAGTACAAATTCTATCAATGGGCCATTTGGACCTGGCAGTTCGGAAATGGTGTCGATCACGGTCGATCACACAACAAGTCTGCAACTCACGGTGGCAAGCATGTTAGCCAACACCAACGATGCCTTTACCGGTGTGCGTAACTGGAATATTGGTGGACTGGCCGTGGGCGATAGTGCTTCAACCATGACCCACGTGTTTGATGCTGGTACTGAAGCCAACACCGAAACCATGGGCACAATGCCAGGGCCTGCAGCAGGTGGTCAAGGTTTCAATGCCGCTCGCGAGACGTTAAACAAACTCACCATTCACGGTGGCGTGGTCACCGCTGATGACGGTTTGGCAACATCAGCTCTCGACGAATCACATCGTTGGTTAGGGCAGGCCGCAAAAATAGTGGTTATGCGGACGCAATAATTATTGTTGTAAACTGGTATTGAGCATTTAGCTCTAAAAACCCTCGTCGGTATACTGGCGAGGGTTTTTTATGTTTGGCAGAGACAGAAAGGAGATACATCCGCTATAGTCATTGGCGAAAGCAGCCAGTGTCTTATGCTCAGAAAATTAGTAATAACAGTTCCAAAAAAATAAGAAAAACTGATTAGAAAAATGAACTCAAATACCGCCAAACATTCTTTGAGAAGCGCGTTCAACACGTATAAACGATTTCTGGTTTATGCGCGGCCGGACCGTTTTCGGTTTGGTCTGGATGTGTTCGCCATTGTCATTGCGGTTATCACCAACACCGCCATGATCTGGCTCATGGGAATGCCGCTGAGTCTTATTCAGTCCGGAGAATTTGATGAATTAGGCAGAGTGTTGCTGGCGTTTGGCGTGGTGATTGTGATTAATCAGATATCTCAGGTTACCGGCGGCTGGTTAACGAATGGATTGATTTTTCGTTTTATTGGTCGGGTCCGTAATCGGGTGATGGAACAATTATTGAAAGTGTCTTTTCCAGTGGCGGGAAATTTGCCAAAAGGTGATCTGCTGGCCCGCCTGAGTAACGATATTGATCTCATCAGCATGGCTTTGGTTCAGGGTCGTATTTCGTTGGTGTCCCACGTACTTACGTTGAGCATGTATGTGTTCATGTTGTTTTGGATAGACGTCAGGCTAGCGTTAATTGCCCTGGCGACAACGCCACTCTTCTTGTTGCATCAGCGTTATTTTTCACCTCGTAAACGTAAAGCCACAGAAGGTTTTTTAAAGGCCAATGGAGATTTACTGGCGATGGAAGAACAAAACCTCTCCAACCTCAGAGGTATTAGTTCTAATCAAACAGAATCGTGGATTGCGAAGCAGCATCGCCGTGTTTTTGGTAAAGCTCTAAAGTGGGGATTGCGTGATAGAGGTTTAGACGTTTCCTTTCAGGTCTCTTTTTCGTTTCTTATTTATGCTGTGGGTTTGCTTATCGTACTGCTTGGCAGCGACAGTATTAAGAGTGGTGAGCTGCAAGTTGGTGCTTTGGTGAGTTTTGTTTTGTATCTGGGTTACCTGACCGGACCGGTGCGCGGTTTTGCGGAAGTGGTGTTTCAGGCGCTGGGTAATTTGCCCGCTGCAAATCGTGTGTTAGAAGTGCTGGATGCCCAGTCTGTGGTTGAGGATGTGGCAGACAAAAGTCTGCAAATAACCAAAGGCCGTATTGATATTCAGGGTGTCAGTTTCTCCTATCCGGGAGGAGAGTCGGTTTTTCATGATGTGAATCTATCTATCGAGGGCGGGTCTACCGTTGCTTTAGTTGGTCCAAGCGGTTCAGGTAAATCTACCTTTGCCACTTTATTAATGCGCTTCTACGATCCTCAGCAGGGTAGTATTTGTATAGATGGTGTGGATATACGTGAAGTTAGCATAAGCTCACTTCGCCATAGTCTGGCCGTGGTGTGGCAGTCCCCCTTTCTGGTGAACGATACGATTCGTGCAAACTTACTCATGGCCAATCCTGATGTGAGTGAGGATCGGTTACAGGAGGCGCTGGTGCGAAGTCATGCCCAGGAGTTTGTGCAGAAATTACCGAATGGTCTGGATACTGTGCTCGGTGCTGGCGGTACAGAATTATCTGGCGGTCAAAAACAACGACTGGCCATAACCCAGGCCTTTCTGAGAGATGCCCCCATCCTGATTCTGGATGAGGCTTCTTCGGCGCTGGACAGTGAGGCTGAGCAGATTATTGTTGCGGCTATAAACGAATTACGAGCAGACCGCACAACCCTGATGATTGCGCATCGGTACTCTTCTATTCGCACGGCTGACCGGGTTATTTATTTTGGACACGATGGCACCGTGACCATGTCCACGCATGCAGAGTTGTTAGAAAAGATACCGGATTACCGTGATGCCGTGGAATGGCAGACGGCCCAAAAAGTTTAGAGTTGTTTGTTGGGCGCAGAGAGTTAAACTGTTTTTTAGCATCGCCAAAAACAAAAAAGGAACACTGCAGAACAGTATTCCTTCTATGTTTTTATCGTGGTGTACTAGCCACGATGGTGTGAGTGCTACACAGGTGTAGGACTGCACGAACGTTGTTTTGAAAACAACAACATCTGTTGCCAGATGCTAGCTACATAAGTAGTTATATAGATCAGTAGAAATGATCGGCTTACATGCCGCCCATTCCACCTCCCATACAACCACCCATGCCGCCGCCCATGCCCCCCACCATGCCCCCGCCGATACCACCGCCCATTCAACC
>JAUWLO010000122.1 GCA_030613605.1 Gammaproteobacteria bacterium
ACAGTTGGCTGACCGGGCACGAGAAGTTGGCGAATGGCATACCGGCGAGATCACAGGACCGGGCACACTGGTCTGTAAAGAATGCGGTGAAAATATACACTTCCACAAAACGGGGCATATACCACCCTGCCCTAAATGCCATGCGACCGTATATCGACGTGACCATGAAGCAGATAAATAACGAGCATTAACATCTGCTCTAGCTTTTTTAGTAAACACCAATATCCAGATAGGTGCGTGATATTTTACGTATGGCGTTGACGTAGGCGGCGGTACGGTAATCGGTAATGTCTTTATTGTCCGTGCGAGTTTCACGTATCTCCTGAAAAGCCTGACGCATGGAATCATCCAGGGCGGACCGCACCAGATCCAGCTCACTGGCACCGGAATTGAGTCTGTCCTTAAAAGAATCAGGCACTTTTTTACCGGTCACATTTTCCAGCGCCTCGAGCTGGTTTTGCCCACGCAATTCGTCATAGCGCCGTTGCATACGGCCAAAACGAATGTGAGACAGATTACGTATCCATTCAAAATAAGAAACAATAACACCACCCGCATTCGCATAAGCATCGGGAATAATTGTAACGCCACGTTTATTTAGTACGCCATCAGCAGCAAACGTAATCGGACCATTGGCAGCCTCAATAATTATTTTCGCCTTAATGCGATCAACATTTTCAATGCTGATCTGCCCTTCCACTGCTGCAGGTATTAGAATATCGCATTCCATCTCTAACACACGAGTCGTATTGCCTTTTTTATAACGCCCTCCGGGAAACCCGTCCAGCGTCTTGTTTTCAACTTTATAACAATAGGCTTCTTCAATGGCCAGGCCGTCCTCATTGATCAAAATGCCCTTGCTATCCGTTATGGCTATAATTTTGCAGCCATCTTCCTGAAATAAAAATTTAGAGACGTGATAACCTACATTACCAAAACCCTGGAGCACAACTCGCTTACCGCCCAGACCACCCTCCAGGCCTGCTTCCTTTACCGCATCTTCGTGGCGAAAAAATTCCTGTAACGCGTACTGCAGACCTCGGCCAGTTGCTTCTGTGCGGCCTTCAATACCACCATGCGCCACCGGTTTCCCAGTCACACAAGCGATGTAATTGATATCATCCGGATTAAGGTGTTTATAGGTATCGGCCATCCATGCCATTTCACGCTGACCGGTACCCATGTCAGGCGCAGGCACATTGGTTGAAGGACTCAGGAAACCCTTGCGAACCAGTTCTAAAGTAAACCGTCGAGTAATAAGCTCCAGCTCATCACGACTATAATTATTCGGATCAATCATTACGCCACCCTTGGAGCCACCAAAGGGCACATCAACAATGGCGCATTTATAAGTCATCAATGCTGCCAGCGCTTCAATCTCATCCTGGTCAACTATAGGGGCGTAACGAATGCCGCCTTTAGCGGGCAAACGATGATTACTATGAACGGCACGCCAACCGCAAATTATTTCAATCTTGCCACGAACTTTAACGGGAAATTTAACCTGAATAACCGCGTTGCAGGACTTGATTGCCTCTGCCACGTCAGGCGCAATATCCATGACCGCCAGGGCACGATCAACCATGTAATTTACACTCTGGCTAAATGAAGCTTCTGTAAATTCTACTTCCGCCATGCTTACCCCTTCATTCAGTGATCACCCAAAACCGGGCGCCGCGCCTGCCATCCACTTATCCCAAGAGCTAAAAACAATCCTAACAATACGGGCCAATTACCGACCAACACGTAAGGTGTCGCACCAGCCCTTGGCTGCACCTTACCATCTAGCACAGCAACCTCAAACTGGGGTGATGCCGCCAGTACAGTACCTTTATGATCTATCACTGCCGATATGCCGTTATTGGTCGCTCGCAACATGGGTCTGGCTGTTTCTAACGATCGCATACGCGCCATCTGCAAGTGTTGATGCGGCGCCAGCGAATCTCCAAACCAGGCATCATTGCTGACATTAACCAGCAGTGATGCTTCTGGCAAACCACGGATAACCTCTTCTCCAAATACATCCTCGTAGCAGATTGACACCGAGATAGGTCGTCCTGCCACAGTGATCAATGGTTGCCTGATATCGCCCCGGCTAAAATTCGCCATAGGCACTCGCATTAATTCGAGTAAACCACCCAGCAAAGCTTTAAGCGGAATATATTCCCCAAAAGGCACCAGGTGGGACTTGTAATAGAACTGAGTAACATCGCCATCGCCCGTTCCAACGCGAACCACACTGTTGAAATACTGATCGTGCCCCACACCATCAACCAATTTATTATCTGTTTGTTTATCCGGTTTTTTAAGAATGGGCAACCCTATCAACAGAGTCGCACCACCATTAATTTTAGCCTCGCGAGCCAGCCCCTGAAGAAATGATTCAGCCTGGTGATAATAAACAGGCAATGCCGTTTCCGGCCAAATAACAATATCTCGATCCCAACGACCACGACTAAGTCTGGTATATAAATCAATCGTTGGTCTGCGCTGATCCGGTCGCCACTTAAGATTTTGCGGCACGTTACCTTGAATAAGACTTGCAGTTAAAGGTTCACCATCTTTGTCTGACCATTCGATTAACGTCATCAATCCTGCAACTACCCACAGGGCAACGAGGCACACCAGACCAACAACACGTCTTTTATTCGACTCCACCCACGCCCACACCAACACACCTGCGCTAAACGTGAGTGCCCACGATATACCATAGACACCCAGGACTGGCGCCAGCCCTACCATGAGGGAATCAGTTTGGCTGTTACCAAGATGTAGCCAGGGGAATCCAGTAAGAACCCATCCACGCACCCATTCAACCAAAACCCAACCTGCAGGAAGAAATAGCAACAAATAAAAACTGCGATTTAACCGCTGCAAATATCGTCGGCTAAACCAGCCAAGAAATGCAGGAAACAAGGCAAGAAATAAAACAAATAGTAAGGTTGCGACTATCGACAATGCCAAACCCATACCACCAAACCGATAAAAACTTACCGCCACCCATGAAATCCCAACACCAAAAAATCCCAGGCCAAATAAATAACCAGTGATGAACGCACGTTTAGGGGTTGAATCCAGCCACAGCCAGAAAAGAATTGCGGGAGCAATAAAGGCTAAAGGAAAAAGATTAACTGGTGCAAAAGCTAGCGGGAGCAAAGAGCCCGCCAACACAGACAAAGCACTGCCTCGCCACCCCGTTCGCCAGCGATTGTGCTTTACAGTGGGCATTGCCACATCCGTGCTTGCCATTAATCTTCGCCGGCAGTTTTTTCGCTGGAAGGTTCAGGAAGAATAGTTAACTGTAATAAATGAATTCTACGGCTGTCTGCTCGTAATACAGTAAATTGAAACCGATCCAGCTCCGCACTTTCACCACGCTTTGGCAAACGGCCAAATTTCTTCATTAACAGGCCGCCAATCGTACCAAACTCATCATCACTTAATTTTGCTTCAAAATATTCATTGAAATCATCGATGGGCGTGAGTGCTTTCAAGGTAAACTTCTCATCAGAGTGGCGCACGATAAAAACATCATCATCAAAATCGTGCTCATCTTCTATATCACCAACAATCTGCTCCAATACATCTTCAATAGTAACCAGCCCAGCAACTCCGCCATACTCATCAACAACGATTGCCATATGATTCCGGTTTGCCCGAAAATCTTTCAGCAATACATTTAGCCGCTTACTTTCAGGAACAACCACCGCAGGACGCAGTAAGTCTCTAAGATTGAATCGCACCCCCGTGCCTTTTTCGCCACCCATATCCCGCTGCCCAAAATATGCCAGCACATCCTTGGCGAGGATAATTCCCTCCACCTCATCCCGGTTATCACCAATAACAGGGAATCGTGAGTGCGCAGACTCCACCATCACGGGTAAAAATACATCTGGCGACTGATCTTCTTTTATCACGATCATCTGGGAGCGCGGCACCATAACTTCTCGAACCTGCATGTCTGACACATTAAGGACACCCTCGATCATTGCCAGGGCGTCCGCATCCAGCAAATTGTGTTTTTCTGCATTGCGCAATAAAGCACCGAGATGTTCCCGGTCTTCTGGTTTACATAACAACGGTTTGTTGAGGAAGCCTGATACAAGCCTCATAAGCCAGGATTGCTGCCGATCACTACTACCGGCAGCGCGACTAGATCGATCTTTGTTCATTTATATCCTATCCCTAAAAACATTTTAAAAAATACGTTCAAACTCATAAAGACACGGCTTAATACCAAACTTCAAATTTCTTTATATGGATCCGGAAACCCCAACTCCAACATTATTCTTTTTTCCAGAGACTCCATGTCAAAGGCCTCCCCATTATCCTGATGGTCATAGCCCAACAGATGCAAGGTTCCATGAATAATCATGTGCGCCCAATGGGCTATATTATTTTTACCCTGATCACTTGCTTCTTTTTCAACCACTGCTGCGCATATCACCAGATCGCCTAACGAATTGAATATTTCATCCGCGGGGATTCCCTGGGGTGGCACAAAAGGGAAAGACAATACATTGGTAGCGCCGGCTTTATGTCTGAAATTTTTATTCAGCTGACAAATTTCTTTTTCTTCCACGATACGTACTGTGATTTGCACGTCATCAATTTTTTTCTGCCTACCAGCATCAATAGCTGCTGCCGCCCACTGCTGAATCTGTTTGGTTCCTGGAATATTGACAGCCGACCCTTCATCCAAAGCCAGCTGCACATCCACTATCACGTTCTCAGCCATAGACATGATTAACCATCATGCTTTTGTTCGTAATCCTCGTAGGCCTCAACAACGAGCTGTACCAGAGGATGACGCACCACATCACGAGACTGAAAGAATGTAAAACCAATGCCCTCGACATCTTTCAGCACATCAATAACATGACGCAAACCCGAACGCGTATTTTGCGGCAAATCAATTTGCGTTACATCTCCAGTGATAACGGCCGTTGAACCAAAGCCAATGCGAGTCAAAAACATTTTCATCTGTTCAACCGTAGTATTTTGTGCCTCATCAAGAATAATGTACGAATCATTCAGACTGCGGCCTCGCATGTATGCCAATGGCGCAACCTCAATAACATTACGCTCAATCAAATTATCCACGCGCTCCAGACCCAACATTTCATATAAAGCGTCATACAATGGTCTCAGATAGGGATCCACCTTTTGCGCCAGATCTCCGGGCAAGAAACCCAGTCGTTCACCTGCTTCTACAGCAGGACGAACCAGCACTATCCGCTGTATGGTTTGTTTTTCCAGCGCTTCAACAGCACAGGCCACGGCAAGATAGGTTTTTCCAGTGCCCGCCGGCCCAATTCCAAAACTGATGTCATGCGTCAACACATTTTGTAAATAGCGTTTCTGATTAACCCCGCGACCTTTCACTACGCCATGACGGGTGGTGATCGTCACATCATGCACATCACTTTCTGTCATCTGGCTTGACGCGGCATTATTAGTGGCTTCCTGTAACAACAAATGCACCCGCTCTGCAGACAACTCACCTTTTGACTGGCTCTCGCCGGTATCTTCATAAAGCTGTTTCAATATAACTCCAGCTGCCTCGACTGGCCCGGCATCACCTGTCACGGTAATGCTGTTACCACGATTATTAATTTCCACACCGAGACGACTTTCAATCAGGCGCAAGTGTTCATTAAACTGGCCACACAAACTTGCCAGTCGCTGATTATCAGCAGGTTCAAGCGAAAAACTTTGGGATGTGAGAGATTGACTCAAAATATAAAGAGTATTCCTAACGAATCAGACGATATGGCGAGAATTGTTCATAGACAGTAACGCAGCTGGCAACTCACGCGCTATCCGCAACTCCGGATTCAGCTCTGGTTTCAGAAGCCTCATCAACAAAAACTATTTGCCCTCGCAGCGAATTAGGCATCGCTTCAGTTATGCGAACATTAATAAATTCACCGATTAACCGCGAATTGCCATCAAAATTAACCACCCGATTATTTTCGGTTCGCCCAGACATTTGAGCTGCATCCTTTCTTGATGGCCGCTCTACCAGTATGCGCTGTACTGTACCAACCATAGCATGACTTATAGAAGATGCCATCTTGGAAATGCGATTTTGCACCTGTGCCAGACGCTGTTTTTTGACGGCCACGGGCACATCATCTGGCAAATCAGATGCCGGCGTGCCCGGGCGCGGACTGTAAATAAAACTGAATGAATGATCGAAACCCACCGATTCAATGAGGTCCAT
>JAUWLO010000090.1 GCA_030613605.1 Gammaproteobacteria bacterium
GTTCAGTCCAGGTTAGGTCCGGTTATTTTAAATGTTAGTGAAGTGTACTTTAATGATAATTATATTAGTGAAGTTTTTAATGAAACTTTGTCCCCTATATCTCGTCGAACTACATTGAAAATGGATACGGCTATTCCGTCAGGCTTGTTGTCTCGCATCCCTGTTTCGTTAGAGTATCAACGGGATAGTTTTGAAAATGGGACATGGAATACACGAATTGTTAATCGCGTCTCTGCCCAAAAACATGGCTATGCAATCACTAATACTTTGACGCTAAGCTCTACAGTGGCGACTGAAGACGTACTGTCTGGAGTGTTGCAAGTGAGCCGTAGGGCGTCAAAATATAGTTTGCGTTCAAATCTTGGTTATCGACTGAAGCCTGACAGTAAGTTTGATTCGGTCTCGGTGGTTGCAGACGGTTTCAAGTTATGGAATTTTAATGCTAGCGCAGGTTTTACCAAGGTTTTATCAGCGGATACCGAACAATTTACCTTTGGTTTGAATCGGATGATAGATGGCTACGCGTTGGGGATAGATGCTCGGTTGTCAACGGATGGTTCATACAGTGCCAACTTAACATTCAATACAAGCTTTGGGCGTGAGCCAAGAACGGGGCAATGGGTTAATGAAGCCAGACCCATTGCAAGTCAGGGCGCAGTTTCGACACAGGTTTTCCTGGATGATAATGGAAATGGCAAGAAGGACGTTGATGAAGATGCGCTCGCAGGTGTGAAGATCAACATCAATGGGGGGAAAACGCCGAATAAGACGGATGAAAATGGTATTATCTTTATTACCGGTCTTCAGCCTTATCGGGAAATGGATTTTGATATTGCGCTGGATACGTTGGAAGACCCTTTCTGGTTGTCATCTAAAAAAGGTGTGCGAGCTAATTTGAGGCCTGGCCATGTCATGCAACTGGATTTCCCCATTGTTCAGACGGGTGAAATCGACGGCACAACTTTTGTGAACTTTGGAGATATTGAGCGCGAGGCCAGTGGCGTAATTGTTGAATTGGTTGATACGGATGGAAAACTAATTCAGTCTGTTAAATCTGCATATGATGGTTTCTTCTTGTTGCAGAAATTGCCGATGGGATCTTACCAATTACGGATTTTCAAAAAACAAATTGAAGAATTAGGTTTGCAGCCTGTTAAGCCAGTTGATATAACGATTTCAAATGATAAACAGATGATAAACGGGCAAGACTTCATCTTATTTAAAAAATTATAATGGAAAAAAATACTAGATCATCGAAAGCATGGTTTCGAAAATATGACTAAACCAACCGTCGCCATATTTGGTATTGGATTAATGGGAGCGCCATTGGCGATTCGCCTGCTTGATGCGGATTACAAGGTTGTGGTGTGGAATCGCACTCCTGAGAAGGCAGATCCGCTGGTGCAAATCGGAGCACTAAGGGCGGAAACGGCAGCGCAAGCGGTACAGTCTGCTGACGTGTTGATTACCTGGTTGGCTGACAGGGTTGCGATTCAGGAAGTGTTGTTTCCTGCAGAGCGCGCCAGCTTACTGGAAGGTAAAACTATCCTGCAAATGGCAACCATTGGTCCTTCGCATAGCCGGGGCATTGAAGATGCTGCTATTGCTCATGGTACCGAATATATAGAAGCGCCCGTATTGGGCAGTATTCCCGAGGCGATTAAAGGCACATTACAGGTGATGGTGGGTGCCACTCCGGAACAATATGAAAAGCATCTTCCTTTATTAAAGGTTTTTGGTGAAAACCCCATTCATGTCGGAGAGGTTGGGCAGGCCGCTGCTATGAAGCTGGCCTTCAATCAGCTTATTGCTGGTTTAACGGCCAGCTTTAGTCTCAGCCTTGGTCTGATTCAGAAAGAAGGTGTAAGAGTAGAGCAATTTATGGACATGCTGCGTGACTCGGCCCTGTATGCGCCCACCTTCGATAAAAAACTGGTGCGCATGCTGGAGCGGGACTACGAAAATCCCAATTTCCCTACCCGTCATTTGCTAAAAGATACCGAGCTGTTTCTGGATGCCGCCGCCGAGCATGGTTTAACGGCCGCCTGCCTGGAAGGGGTGCGGGATATCATTGCCATTGCCATGGCCAAGGGGCTGGCCGATACGGATTATTCGGCCATTAACGAAGTCATTCACCCTCCTAAATCAAGTACCTAGCTGCCAGATACTGGTTGCCGGGTTTTCAGTCTTCGCTGGAACCCACGGTGGTGGTAAGCTTGGCATAATTCCAAAAGGCAGTTCGAGGCAACTATGGCAGGACACAGTAAATGGGCCAATATCAAGCACCGCAAAGCGGCCCAGGATGCTAAGCGCGGTAAGATTTTCACCAAGCTGATTCGTGAGATTGTGGTGGCCGCTAAAGCAGGTGGAGCGGACCAGGACAGTAATCCTCGCCTGCGCGATGTAGTGAGTAAGGCGCTGAGCGCCAACATGAAACGGGACACCGTTGATAACGCCATCAAACGTGGTGCCGGTGCCGATGATAATGAAAATTACGATGAGATTCGTTATGAAGGATACGGCCCTAATGGGGTTGCGGTGATGGTGGAATGCCTTACCGATAATCGCAATCGTACCGTATCCGAAGTGCGTCATGCCTTTACCAAAAGCGGTGGCAATCTGGGGACTGATGGTTCTGTTTCATACCTGTTTACCAAGCAGGGCATGATGACCTATCCCAGCGGTAGCGACGAAGATGCCATCATGGAAGCGGCTCTGGAAGCAGGGGCGGACGATATCGTCACCAATGATGACGGTAGTATAGAAGTGACTACTGCATGGGAAGAACTTACCACGGTTAAAGAAGCTATGGCGGCTGCAGGTTTTGAGCCTGAAACCGCTGACGTCATTCAACAGGCGGCGACGTCGGTTGATCTTGAGTTGGAAGATGCAGAAAAAGTGATGCGTCTAATTGATATGCTGGAAGATCTTGATGATGTGCAAAGTGTACATACCAATGCCGATTTCTCAGAAGAGGTTATGGAGCGTTTAGCAGGGTAAAGAGCAAAGATGAAAGATAAAAGCAAAAAAACTTTTAGTGAGTCATTCTGGCGTAGGCCAGAATCCAGTAATTGTCTAATTTCTCTGGACTTTGGCTTTCGCCGGAGTGACAAAAAAAAACCAAATCAAGATTCTTTCTTTCATCTTTTCCCTTTCATCTTTTCCCTGCCGTTATGATTCGCATTCTTGGTATTGATCCCGGTTCGCGTTTTACCGGTTTCGGTGTCATTGAATCTGATGGTAAAAAATCTGTTTACATCACCAGCGGGTTTATTCGTGTTACCGGTGAAACCTGGGCCGAACGCCTTGGGGTAATTTTCGAAGGTATTACCGAGTTGGTAGAAACTCATCAGCCCGATGAGATGTCTATTGAAAAAGTCTTCATGCACCGCAATGCAGATTCAGCACTTAAGCTGGGTCAGGCGCGCGGTGCTGCAATATGTGCCGTCATTACCAACGAAGTTCCTGTGCATGAATATTCCCCAGCAGAAATAAAACAGTCTGTCGTGGGTAAGGGCAATGCTGGCAAAGAGCAGGTGCAACACATGGTGCGAGTATTGTTAAATCTGCCGGGCAATCCTCAGGAGGATGCCGCCGATGCTTTAGCGGCAGCGCTGTGTCATGGTAATACCCGACATACTGTGAATTACATGAAAGCCTCGATGCAGGCACAACTCGAAAAAAATGCGGATCGGACCTAATGCTTACTGGATCTAATGTTGAACGGGCCTAATGTTGACTGGAACAAATCATGATAGGTAGATTGCGCGGCGTCCTGCTGGAAAAACAACCTCCCCAAATACTGTGGGATGTTAATGGCGTGGGGTACGACGTGTCGGCTCCCATGACAACATTTTATGAATTGCCTGCAACGGGCAGTGAAATTATTTTACATACCCATCTGGCAGTCAGCGAACATTCTCATGTGCTATACGGATTTCTACAAGAATCTGACCGCACCTTGTTTCGTACCTTGATCAAAGTGTCCGGTGTCGGTCCAAAACTGGCGTTGGCTATCCTCTCTGGTATGTCGGCGGATGAATTTGTTGGTTGTGTGAGAAGTGGAGACAGTGCCGCGCTTACGCGTTTACCGGGAGTCGGTAAAAAAACCGCCGAACGCCTGGTGGTGGAAATGAAAGACCGACTCAAAGACTGGCAGGGCGCAACAGTTTCGGCTGAAGGCGTGTCACAGGCAATAACACCAGCAACAGATTCGGTGAAAGATGCGATCAGCGCATTGGTGTCGTTAGGCTACAAACCGCAGGAGGCCAGCAGAATGGTCTCGCAAATAGAGTGTGATGGTCTGGCAAGCGAAGAGATAATTCGTTTGGCCCTGAAGTCAGCGGCGCAGTAGCCGCCCGCACAGTAATTCAGTCTCGAGTCTTTACATAATATTGTATGTTATTACGTTTCCTCTGCCGTATTGCTGGTGCTGTATGACTCGGAATCATCGACGATATTTTCGTCTTCAAAGCCGATTGTGAATACCTTTGCGAGCACATACGTCAGGCACAGGGAAAAGATTATCGCCCCAGTTGCCGCCAGTGCGCCTTCTATGCCGAATATCGGGACCTGATACTCCAGGTATCCTCGCATGGTTTTGGAAATTTCCTGTCCTCCAATCACCACGTTGTAACGCATCATGAACACCTGAATCAAAGCAAGCACGGATACAACCGATGTTGCAATAATTAGCTTTTTGCCAGAAGGTTTAAATTTCCAAATCCAGAAAAGTATCATCAGTGGCACAATCGCTCCTAAAAAGAATTGCACAACGAAAAATCGGTAGAACATTGGTCCCGTTACATATTCCAGAATCAGATCTATGCCTTCCTTGGCCTTGTAAAGCAAACTGACGAACTCAACGCCCTCGAGAAAGAGCGTGAATACGGCAAAGATCATCAGATAGAAACACAACCCTCTGAGACAGTCTTCTTCAACCTTGCTCTTACGAAATGCCGAAACAACAAGATACATCAGCATCACCACGGCTATTCCCGAGACAACCGCCGAAATAACGAAAATGACAATGGTTAATTCAGACGACCACCATTCCCGGGATTTCAATGACGAGAATACAAAACCGACGTAGCCATGCAAGCCATGTGCGCCGAGTATACTGAAAATCACGATACGCCTGAGCCACTTGTGGTCAAATGCCTGCGCTTCAGTGGAAATATTGTCGTCGAATAATGTCAACGTTCGATAAAACAGTCTTTTAATCCCGGAGGATTTTCTCGCCTGTAATACATTGTAAACCCTGAACTCAAACCATATTTCGAGGAACAGGATGAATGAATACAGCATGGCAAAATAGCCAAACATTGAAAACGCAGAAGAAAAGTTTGGTGTGATCATCGCGCCAAGCGCACGCTCGGGATGGCCGAGATGGCTTAACAGCACGATGGGAACCGTTAACATAAAAGCAAATGCAGCAAGCAAGGCTAATCTTGAAACTGGCTTAAACTCTTTCAGGCCAGAACCAGTGTACAAAACAGAAACGCTGGAGGCACCTGCAACCAGTCCGGTCAGGTACGGATAAACGGCAATCAGTATGGTCCAGGCAATAACCGTTTCGTTTGGATACACATAACCGACAAAGGAAGAAACATGAATGGGTTCCATTACCTTACCTCCTCATTGATGCCGATGTATTTCACGCTGGGGTGCGTGCCCATATCCCCCTTGAGTACTAGCAATTCTCTGCCATGTTCTTTGAACCATAGGCTGATGTCGCTATTAGGATCATTAAGGTCACCAAAGATCAGCGCCTTTTTCGGGCAGATATCAACGCATGCCGGTTCCTGACCTTTCGTTATCCGATGCCAGCACCAGGTGCATTTGCCCGCCACACGGGTAACGCCATCGGGTCGTGCCGGAATTGGTCGCAAGTAACGTGCGCCATATGGGCACGCCTGTTTGCAGTACAAACAACCAATGCATCGATCTTCATCGACCAGCACCGCACCATCAGGAGTTTGAAAAGTCGCGCCCTTGGGGCAAACCTGCGTACACACCGGATCAGCGCAGTGATTACACATTTTGGGTACAAAAAAACTGTATTCAACATCGGCCTCTGCATAACGGTCGTCAAATCGATAAATAAAATTATCGGGATCGGAGACTGCAATGTTGGCGGGTTCGGTGCACGAATCCACATGTACATGTGGATCACCGGCAAGTTTGGTATAACGTTCAATCCATCGGTTGTTGATTGAGGGATGTCCCGGTAAGCCATTTTCCAGTTTGCATGCGGTCATACATTGATTGCAGCCAATACATTTATACGCATCAATGCCGTATGCCCATTGATGTGCAAACGGGTCGTAGCCCGGCGGACAGTATTTTTCCAGATATTCCTTTTTGATGCGTTGTTTTTCGGCTTCACTCATTCCCTGTTTAAACAGCGTAGAGGCAAGCGTTGGTAATGCCATGAGCATCAATGAGCCGCCGAGCACCTGACTGATAAATTTTCGCCGTTCTTTCTCGCAGGTTCCCAGTTCGCGGGGTTCTAACTCATGGGTTACCTTCGAGTCAGCGCTAATGGGAAAAATGTTCCGTTTATCCATTATGAGTCTCCGTCTCTCTTTCAAAACAATAACGATTAATTTTCATATGTGATCCGATCACTTAATCCCTGAGAAATAATGTGCGAGTGCATCTATTTCTTCATCTTTAATTTTTGATGCAACGGGATTCATCATCGTGCCTTTTAGTTCTCCGGATCTGAACTTAATCAGTTTGTTTTTGAGCGCCTCATACGGCTGGCCGGCCAGTACCGGCGCAAAACCACCGCGACCCTTTGGTCCATGACAGGAGAAGCAACTCGAAGCGAGCGACGCTCCCTTTGATTCACCGCCAGATGACCCATCCGTAGTCGTACTTTTAGCTTTTGGATCAATGGCAGTATCCGGTGAACTAACAGATGAACTAACCGGTTTATTAAAACCGGGGGAATGTGGATTGTGACATTGCGTACATATCAGCACTCCCTCATGAGGGTAGGGGTGTTCCTGTGGTGTGATCTGCGGCTGTCCTGTCGTACTGCGAGCTTTCATTTTCCGGTGACAGGTCAAACATAACTCGACGACGTTACCGTCACCTCGTACCTTTGGCAGTTTGCTGTCTTTTTCCGGGTGCTTCCCCTGTGGGCCGTGACAAGTCTCGCACTTAGATTGCTCTTCTTTTGCGCCATGAGCACCTTCGGACCATGTCTTGAATAAGGATTCATGGCAGTTTGTGTTTCCACAAGATTTTGATCCGGCATATTCAACCGGCGCCGATGCGATATACAAAAGGCTTTCTGCATCGTAAGAGCCTGTAAGTTTGGAGCCTTCCGGCACAAAAAAGCGCAAGCCGACGAAAAAGGTAAATCCCCCAATAAGAATTAAAACAACCAGGCGAACGGCATAGTGGGGAGTTTTGTTCTTCCCTTTCATTAAAACACCCTCCAGATGAAAGCTTCTGTGGAATCAATTTGTGCAGGAAATGAATTGCGCGAATTTCGGGGCTGGCTTGAATTAAACAGGAATATAAAGAGGAGCCTGGCGTGACTGAAGGTTGCCAGGTAAAGAACGGTCAAAATACGACCCGCAACTATAATCGGGGTGTACACTTTCACTAATAACGACCATGTACCGGTTGGCCCGGTTTTTTATTAATATTTTATCGTTGTCTCCTGTAACTGTAGGCCATATTTATGAAATAAAAACCGAGTAAAACACTCTAGCTCTCAATGGCTGCTTTGCAGCGATAGCGGACATTGGATGAACGTTGTTATAAATCGTTTTCTAGCAAGAAGCGGTCATTCAAGAACTTTAAAAGTGGAAACAGCGAAGGTACCGATCAGGATTCCTCTCTTTGAGTATCTTGCTATTCCTTGCCCTCGGACTTAGGGGTAATCGTTTTATCTTTGTATAACTCCGCCAAGGGAATCCAGACTTCCTCGAATAGCAAATTTTCTTTGTCGAAATCTGTATCAGTAGACTCAATAATATCGATTGCACGTCGGTACAAATATTCTTCCAGTTCTAGTTTTGTTGTCATCTAAATTGTCCTCGTTCAATAGTATTTTTCATTATATGCGGTACTCCACTCTAATCAGACTAACAATGAACTGTTAAAGCGTCTGAAACAGAATATCCCGAATAACTGCTT
>JAUWLO010000230.1 GCA_030613605.1 Gammaproteobacteria bacterium
CCTGCGTGCCATTTTCACACTCTATAGTCAGGATACCGCCCGCGAGATCCCAGTCCAGGTCGGCATCACAGTTTTCGACTGCCTCTTCAATGACCGTCAGGATATCGTCTACCTTCTGGTTAAATTCACTTTCTTCCACCATTTTTCTCCTGGCGAGCAATTTTTATGGGTATTTTTCCGGGTGCTGTTACCGAACACTCTTTCCGGGTAAGACCGGCAAGTGTGCTTCTGGTCGGTTGCAGTTTATAATCTCCAGCCGAGACTGGAGATTATTCATGAAAAGCTGTTGGGCACAATATCTACTTTGGCTGGTTATTGCCGTGCTGGGCACGGGTAGTGCGCTGTCTGCGTGTGGCCAGAAGGGTGCCCTGTATCAGCCAGAGCCTTCAGCGAAAAAAGGATCAGAAGTTCAAAAGGTACCTTCAACTCACAATATGCCAGCAGCCCCATCAAATGAAAAATGAGTCATCAGCAAATAATGAGCCGTCACCATGAATCATTTTGAATACCGGGGCGGACGCCTGTTTGCCGAGGGTGTTGATGTCACCCGCATAGCCGAGGAAGTGGGCACGCCGTGCTATGTTTATTCGCGTGCCACGCTGGAGCGGCACTGGAGCGCGTTTGATTCCGTATTTAGTGGGCACGCCCACCTGATTTGTTATGCCGTAAAGGCCAATTCCAGCCTTGCCGTGCTTAATGTGCTGGCTCGACTGGGCTCAGGCTTTGACATTGTCTCGGGTGGAGAACTGGAGCGGGTAATCGCCGCGGGTGGCGATGCCTCGAAAGTGGTTTTTTCCGGTGTCGGCAAAACGGCAAATGAAATGCATCGTGCGCTTGAGCTGGGTATCCGTTGTTTTAATGTGGAGTCCATGGCTGAGCTTGATCGTCTAAACGAGGTAGCGAGTGAGCTGGGCAGAAGAGCGCCTGTCTCCTTGCGCATCAATCCGGATGTGGACGCCAATACGCACCCTTATATTTCTACCGGCCTCAAAGAAAATAAATTTGGGATTGATATTCGTGATGCCGAGGCGGCCTTTCAATATGCCGATGAGTTGGTCAACCTGGATGTGGTTGGAGTGGACTGCCACATTGGCTCCCAGCTTTGTGATGTGGCTCCGTTTGTGGATGCGCTTGACCGTTTACTCGGGCTTATTGATCGTCTGGCTACGCAGGGAATATCGCTAAAGCACATTGATGTGGGTGGCGGTCTGGGTGTTACCTATCAGGATGAAGAACCCCCCAGCCCCGCCGAATACGCAGCTGCGATTCTGGACAGGCTCAAAGACAGCAAGCTTGAAATTATCATGGAGCCGGGCCGAGCCATCGCCGCCAATGCGGGCATTCTGTTAACGCGAGTGGAATATCTCAAACCCGGAGCGGACAAGAGCTTTGCCATTGTTGATGCGGCAATGAATGACCTGCTGCGTCCGGCGCTTTACAGTGCCTGGATGGATATTATTGCGGTAATACCCCGTGAGGATGGTGAAAAACGGCTTTACGATATCGTCGGGCCGATCTGTGAGACAGGTGACTTCCTGGGCAAGGATCGCGAACTGATTCTGGAAGCAGGAGATGTGCTGGCGGTAAAATCGGCCGGGGCGTACGGCTTTAACATGAGCTCCAATTACAATACGCGTCCGCGTGCGGCGGAGGTCATGGTTGTCGGCAGCCAGTATCACGTGATTCGTGAGCGGGAGATATTGAGCGAGCTATGGCGGCAGGAATCCCTCCTGCCGGAGTAAAAGCGGTCTCCGAACAACCCCCGGCGGCTGGCCCAGGCCGATTAACTACTAGGCCCAGCCGTCGGGTTGTGCCTGTTACCTAACCTTACTTTTCAACAGTGATGCGGCGAGAAACGGCAGGTGCTTCACGTTTTGCCACTACAATTTCCAGTGCCCCGTTTTTGCTCTTAGCCTTGATACTGTCAGGATCGGCAGTATCAGGCAGGCTGAAACGGCGCATGAAGCTACCGTACGATCTCTCGATGCGTTTATAGCCTTCTTTTTCTTCTTCGTGTTCGGCGTGTTTTTCACCACTAATGGTTAAAACGCCATTTTCCATGTGCACCTCAATATCTTCGGGTTCCACGCCCGGGATATCCGCCTTGATCAGGAATCGTTTTTCTTCCTCCTTGATGTCCACGGCCGGAGCCCAGTCGCTGGTGGCGACTGGCAGGCTCTCATCCCTGTCAGACAGGCGACGGTCGAACATTGTGCTCATTTCCCGCTGGAGCTGTTGCATCCTGTGCCAGGGGTCATAACGTACCAGGTTCATGATTTTCTCCTTTTATCTGTGGTTGTTGGAATACTCATATAGGGTATTTCGATGAAAAATCTGACCTTTACAACTAAGATATTAGGATGAATTGTTGGAATAACAAGAGCCTGAAAACGGCAGTATAACTAGTGTTTACAGGCTATCACTCGATAGTTCAGTGAAGCTTTTTCAGGCCAGTTTAAGGTGAAAAAAGCGCTCTTTATTGAGAGTTTTGTACGATTTTTGATCACAACATATAGTGTTACGACATATTGAGCAGAAAAAAAAGTGTATATTTTTTCGTTTTAAAAACCTCTATATCTAAGCCGCTATGTATTGTATCGTTTTGTTTTTTATATACTTTATACCCCACTAAAAAGGGTGCTTATCTTATTGACAGATTTGTAACGAACGACTTATTCTTATCCGCGAACACAACATCTAGTGGTTGTGTTGCCGGGGGGTTCCGCGCCTGACAGGAGGGTGACCACGTTCTATGAACAAACGGGGTTATCCAGGTGCGTGACGAGACAAAAACACAGCCGAGACGGAGATTTCCGTGTAATGAAAGCAGCATCCATAAAAACAATCAGTACCAGCGTAGAAGATATTCCATTCCAGGCTGCATCCGTTGATATCTGGGAGAAAAAATACCGCCTGCAGAGCAAAGATGGTGTCATCGTCGATGAAACCATCGATGACACCTATAAACGGGTTGCCCAGGCACTGGCCGAGGTTGAACAGACCGAAGCAAAACAAAAAGAATGGGGCGAACAATTTCTGTGGGCATTGCGCCATGGCGCCATTCCCGCCGGACGCATCACCTCAAACGCGGGTGCCCAGGCCTACAAGCCAGCCACCTCAACTATTAATTGCACTGTGTCCGGCACCATCAAAGATTCCATGAACGATATTCTGGAAAAGGTGCACGAGGCAGGGTTAACGCTTAAAGCCGGCTGTGGTATCGGTTACGAGTTCTCGACCTTGCGTCCCAAGGGCGCATTCGTAGCCGGTGCTGGCGCCTATACTTCCGGTCCGCTGTCCTTCATGGATATCTACGACAAGATGTGTTTTACCATTTCTAGCGCGGGCGGCCGGCGTGGTGCGCAAATGGCCACCTTTGATGTGGGTCATCCGGATGTGCTTGATTTCATTCGCGCCAAACGTGAAGACGGTCGACTGCGTCAGTTTAATCTTTCGCTACTGATTACCCAGGAATTTATAGAA
>JAUWLO010000110.1 GCA_030613605.1 Gammaproteobacteria bacterium
GATGCAAAAACCCTGGAAGTGGATGGTGATCTGTACACGGCGGACCATATTGTGATTGCACCTGGTGGTGTGCCCGCTGTGCCGGATACCCCCGGCGCTGAACTGGGTATTACCTCCGATGGTTTTTTTGCCCTCACCGAACAACCCAAACGGGTTGCCGTGGTGGGTGCTGGTTACATCGCCGTAGAGTTGGCGGGTGTGCTCAATACGTTGGGTAGTGATGTGAGCCTGTTATTACGCCGAGAGCATTTTCTTTCCAGTTTTGATGCCATGTTGCGCGACACACTCATGGAAGAAATGATTAACGATGGGGTGAATATTATTCCCAAAGTTTCCTGTACTGCGGTGGAAAAAGCCGCTGATGGTAGCCTGTCCCTCAATTTCAACAATGGTCAGCAACTCACCGAAATTGATGCGCTGATTTGGGCAATTGGGCGCACACCGAATACGGCGGATTTGAATCTTGCTGCAGCGGGTGTGGAAGTGGATGAACGGGGTTTTATTCCTTCCGATGAATATGAAAATACCAATGTACCGGGAATATATGCCCTGGGTGACGTGACCGGTAAGGCAGCGTTAACTCCGGTGGCTATTGCGGCCGCGCGTCGGTTGAGTGATCGTTTATTCAATCAACAAAACGATCGCAAGCTGGATTACGAAAACATTCCGACGGTGATGTTCAGTCATCCACCCATTGGCACGGTGGGGCTAACGGAAGAGCAGGCACGCAAACAACATGGCGATGCGGTGAAGGTGTATCAAACGCGTTTTACGGCCATGGCACACGCGTTTACAAAACATCAGCCCAGTACATCCATGAAACTGGTGTGCATAGGTGCGCAGGAGAAGGTGGTGGGCGTGCATATTATTGGTCAGGGTGCCGATGAGATGTTGCAGGGTTTTGCCGTTGCGGTGAAGATGGGCGCAACCAAGGCCGATTTTGATAATACAGTAGCGATTCATCCTACCAGTGCCGAGGAGTTGGTCACTCTTCGTTGAATTGCGCAATAACATTGTGACTAAACGAAAGTTAAGGGAAGTAAAATGAAAATCAGAAGCTTTCAGGGCTTAACACCCAGGCTCGGTGACAATGTGTTTGTTGATGATACTGCGCTGGTGGTGGGTGATGTGCATCTTGGCGATGATAGCTCGATATGGCCGTTAACGGTGGTGCGCGGTGATGTGAACAAGATCCGCATCGGTAAACGAACCAACATCCAGGATAACAGCGTGATGCATGTGACTCATCCGCACACGGATATTCCTGATGGTTACGCATTGCCCGTGGGTGACACCGTCACTGTTGGCCAGCGTGTCATCCTGCACGGGTGTGCAGTGGGCGCCAAGTGGCTGGGGGGTATGGGCTCTACGGTGATGGATGGGGCGAAACTGGAGCCCTATGTGTTGTTAGGTGCAGGTAGTCTGGTCTCGCCGGGTAAGGTGCTGGAAGGTGGTTATTTGTGGCTGGGCAGTCCGGTGCGCAAGGTGCGGCCGTTGACCGATGATGAAAAAAAGTGGATTGATTATTCAGCGCAGCATTATGTGGATTTAAAAAATAAACACATGAGCGAAGAAAAATAAGGATTGGGCTTTTTATACTCAGATGTTAAATGCTTAGGCGTTAAATACTCAGCTGTTAAATGCCTGGGTGTTAAATGCTTAGAAGAAAAATACAGTAGCCAACTTTGCAGGCCACGTGTAATCCCTGGTCTACGTGGAAATTAATCCAGCCTTCACATTTAGAAAAATCAATCAGGCCGTGTAACACGGTTTCTATCACCCCTAACAACACACTTCCTGTGATGAGATAAACCGCACCACCGTGGACCAGGGAATGGGCCGTCAACCAATACTGCCAGGCTGGAAAATGCTTGCCTGTATTCTGATGTATTTTGTTATGCCGGTTTTTACCGGAACCCATAGCCTCCCCTTGCAGCGCAAAATCTGCCAGGGCGTGGGCTACCAGTAATTCAAAAAAAATACTTAATCCAGCCATCGCCTGGTCCAGTTATTCCTTGGTTCCGTTAAAGGGGCATTGATTTTGTTGAAATATTTAAGATTATAGCGGTTGGGGGATGGATTAATTTAATACTTTGTTCTCATTTTCAGCATAAAAAAGCCGTTTTGAATGGAATCTGGATAGTTGGCTGGTGGTCAGTTTTTAGTGTTTATTTTTGGTTTTTTATCCCTATGGGTAAGTTATTCTCGTGTGTCGTGGTGTGGCTTTAACAACATTACTGGCGGGATGAAACAGGAAGAATCAAACCATGGCTGCAGGTCTTTGTGTTTATTTAGGGGAAGAGCTGGGTCGGTATGGTTTTGGTGACGGCCATCCCTTTGGCGTGCAACGTTACAACCGTTTTGTCGATGAGCTGGAACGACGAGAACTGTTTCAAAAGCTGAATATTTCTCAGCCGGTAATGGCAACCGAAGAACAGTTAGCTCTGTTTCATGCTGCCGAATACATTAGCCGGGTCAAAAAATTATCATTAAGTGGTGAAGGCTATCTGGATGCGGGTGATACGCCGGCTTTTGTCGGCATGTTCGAGGCAACGTCAACAGTAGTCGGAACGGTGCTGGCGGCGGCGGATGTTTTAATGTCGAGCTCCTGTCAGCGCGCTTTCGTCCCTATTGCTGGTTTGCACCATGCGCGTCGCGAAGGTGCTGCCGGCTTCAGCGTGTTTAATGACTGTGGTGTGGTCATTGAATGGTTGTTGCAGCAGCATGGTTTGACCCGGGTGGCTTATGTGGATATCGATGCCCATCATGCCGATGGTGTGTTTTATGGGTTTGAAGATGATCCTCGCGTGTTTTTTGCCGATATGCATGAAGACGGTCGTTATTTGTATCCAGGCACCGGATCAGCAGAAGAAACGGGGCGTGGTTTAGCGGAGGGTACAAAACTGAATATCCCCATGCCGCCGGGTGCAGATGACACCGCCTTTCTGCAAGCCTGGGAACAGGTGGAGTCATATTTACTGCAGGCGCGTCCCCAGATAATTTTATTGCAGTGCGGTGTGGATAGTCTCGCCAACGACCCCATTACTCATCTTAAATACAGCTCGGCAAGTCATGTTCATGCGACACAACGATTGCGTGTGCTAGCGGAACAATTTTGCGCAGGGCGTCTGCTGGTGATGGGTGGCGGGGGATACAACCTTGATAATGTCGCCCAGGGCTGGGGTGATGTTGTGGAAGCTTTGTTGTAACAGTTATAAAAAAATTATTTGGAATGGATTTGAGTTGGTAATTGGTTGGTGTGTTAGCTAGCGTTTAATGCTTCCCGGATGGATTTGATGACGGGAGTTGTCTCCGGTCGGACTCCGCGCCACAGAAAAAAGGACTCTGCGGCCTGCTCGACCAGCATACCCAGGCCATCAACAGACTTATTGGCGTTATGTTGTTCGCCCCAAAGGACAAATGGAGTGGGCTCGGCGCTGTACATCATGTCGTAACACCAGCAATTTTCAGCGCAAACAGTATCCGGTAAGGGCGGTACTTCACCCTGCAAGCTTGCTGCAGTGGCGTTGATGATGAGATCAAAGCTTTGATCACCAAGATCATCAAAGCCAACACCGGAAACATCACCCCGTTCAGAAAAATCCTGTGCGAGATCGTGGGCTCGATCTGGCGTGCGGTTGACGATTACCAATGTTGTCGGTTTTTCATCAAGTAATGGTTGTAGTACCCCACGTGCAGCACCACCTGCACCAATTAATAAAACACGTTTGTTGGCAACAGGCATAGAGTGATTTTGTAAAAGGTCGCGCACTAAACCAATGCCATCAGTATTACGACCAAGCAACTGGCCTTCAGTATTCATCAACAAAGTATTAACCGCGCCGGCCTGTTTTGCCTCCGCGCCCAGGTCGTCTGCCAGTTGCCAGGCTTCCTGTTTGAAAGGAACAGTGACATTCAGCCCCTTGCCGCCATTGGCAAAAAAATTACCCACCGCCTGTTCAAAACCGCCAACGTCAACCTGAATGGCGGTGTACTCAATGCGTTGACCGGTTTGTTTCGCAAAGGCGGCATGAATTTGCGGCGAGCGGGAATGGGTGATGGGGTTGCCCATCACCGCATAGGCATCCGGTGCTTTATCAAAGTCGAAGAGTGATGACATTCTTGATAACGTAAGCGGTAAGGTCGTCGTGGGCCTGTGGTGAACAGGCCTAGCTAAAGGTGGCTTTGAGTATAAAGAAAATGATGATGGAGAGTATCGCGCCTGCAGGCAAGGTCACTATCCAGGACATGAATATGGTGCGGATCACATTAAGGTTGAGTGCTGCGATGCCGCGAGCCAGACCCACACCCAGCACTGCACCCACCAGGGTATGTGTGGTGGAAATCGGTAAACCGGTGCGTGAAGCCAACACCACCGTGGTGGCAGCTGCCAGCGTGGCAGCAAAACCACTGCTGGGTGTTAACTTGGTGATATTGGAACCAATAGTGGCGATCACTTTGTGACCGTATGTCACCAGGCCAATCACAATACCGCCACCACCGAGGATTAATACCCAAACTGGCAAAGCAGATTTTTGTCCCACTTCACCACTGTTTTCCACAATGCTGATGACTGCGGCCAAAGGCCCGATGGCATTGGCCACATCGTTAGAGCCGTGCGCAAAGGCCATGGCGCAGGCGGTGAACACCATTAAGACCGCGAAGATCTTTTCCACGTTGGTAAAATGGAAGTCGCGATCGGCATCGGGATCAAAGTCCATTTTACCGATGTAATATTTTCCGATCAGCATGGAAATTCCGCCAACAATGGCCGCGGTGAGATAACTTTCCGTAGCGCTTAACTCCAGGCCAACGTGTTTTAGGCCTTTGTATAACGTGACCAGGGCAATCATGAAACCCACCAGGAAAATGTAATAGGGGACATATTTCTTGGCTTGTTTTAGTGGCTCAGCAGTATCAAGGATAAGGCGTTGCACGCTGTAAAAAAGTGCGTAAGCAATACTGCCTGCCATTAATGGAGACACTATCCAGCTGCTGACAATCGTGCCGATCTTGCCCCACTTAACGATATCCATACCAACACCGACAGCAGCAAAACCCACAATGGCGCCCACAATGGAATGCGTGGTCGAAACCGGCCAGCCAAATCGTGACGCCACCATCAACCAGATACCTGCTGCTAATAGTGATGCCAACATGCCATAGACGAGAATCTCTGGCGTACCTGCCAGCATGGTGGTATCAAGAATGCCTTTGCGAATGGTCGAGGTGACCTGACCACCGGCCAGGAAAGCGCCCGCAAATTCAAAAATAGTGGCAATGATAATGGCCTGTTTAACGGTGATAGCGCCAGAGCCAACCGAAGTGCCCATCGCATTGGCGACATCGTTGGCACCCACACCCCAGGCCATGAAGAAACCAAACAGACAGGCCAGGATGATAAAGATCGTTCCGTATTCCATAATCTTTATCTCCGCTATCGAGCTAACATTAGTTCAAGGCGGCTTCCTACCCGTTGTGATAAATCTCCCAGATCTCCGATCCAGTCAATAATGCGATACAGGAACATCACTTCCACGGGGTTGAGTTCAGACTCGATGGCAAACAGTTCGGTGCGAACCCTGACCTGAATCTTATCCGTGTCACCTTCTATTCTGTCGAGGGTTTTGATCATCTCTTCGACCAGCTCAACTTCTTTGCCGCGGAAACCGGTTTCCACCAGTTCATCGAGTTCATTGACGGCTTTTTGAGCCTGTTCCGAGGCGTCGATGGAGCGTTGTATGAATTCTTTCAGGAGTGGGCCAAAGCTTTTCGGGAAAACCATTTTGCGGCCGATAATAAGGCCGGTAATGTCTTTGGCCTTGTTGGCAATTTTGTCCTGCATGGTGAGGACTTCTAATAGATCTCGTCTGGAGACGGCCATAAACAGGCTTTTGGGCAGATTAAGTCTTAACTCACGCTTTAAATCATCCGCTTCATTTTCCAGACGGGCGATTTCACTTCGGCATTTGGTGGCTTCATCCCAGTTTTCTGACAGTACCGCGTCAAAAAAAGGTGCAAGTTGCGTTATACAAACCTGAACTTTTTCCATGTGTTTTTGCAGGGGACGAACCGGGGAACTGCCGAACATATTTGAGATAGTGGTGAATGCCACGTAGGACTCCTTTGATACCGTTTATCGGTATTATTTTTCGTTAAGCCGCTATTGATCGTTTAATTTTTCTTGTGCAGCCACTGTGCAACGCGTTTTCCGAAGTAGGTGAGGATACCGTCAGCGCCAGCGCGTTTGAAAGCCAGCATCGATTCCATGATGACTGCTTTTTCATCTAACCAGCCATTTTGTGCGGCCGCCATTAGCATCGCGTATTCACCACTGACCTGGTAAACGTAAGTAGGTGCACCGTATTGGTCTTTTACTCGACGCACAATGTCCAAGTATGGCATGCCGGGTTTTATCATTACCATGTCAGCGCCTTCTTCTAAATCCATGCCCACTTCCCATAATGCCTCATCGCTATTGGCAGGATCCATCTGGTACGTATATTTGTTGCCTGCACCTAAATTGGCAGCAGAACCGACTGCATCACGGAACGGACCGTAAAAACTGGATGCATACTTGGCGGAATAGGCAAGAATTCGGGTGTGAATGTATCCGGCATCTTCAAGTGCTGTTCGAATTGCACCGATGCGTCCATCCATCATGTCTGAAGGTGCAACGATATCTGCACCGGCTTCCGCATGTGACAAAGCTTGTTTAACCAGTACTTCAACGGTTTCATCATTCATCACGTAACCGTCTTCATTTATCAGTCCATCTTGTCCGTGTGTTGTGAAAGGATCGAGTGCAACATCAGTAATGACACCTAAATCGGAAAAGTTCGCTTTGAGCGCCCGTACAGCGCGTTGAGCGAGCCCTTTTGGATTGTATGCTTCACATGCATCTTCAGATTTAGCCTCTGCAGGCGTTACAGGAAACAATGCTACGGCTGGAATACCTAAATCAACACATTCTTTTGCTT
>JAUWLO010000225.1 GCA_030613605.1 Gammaproteobacteria bacterium
TGGGTCTCTACCTTCATGAGGATATGAATATCCTCATCATGATATTGATACTGGCCACTGTCAGAATCAGGGAAAAAACGCTGCCCCGCATGGCCTTCCATCACTGCAGAATTATCTTTGTAAGCAGATAGGGTACCTTCAGGATAATGCCTATGGGTATTGCGAATCATGCCAAACAGGGTGTGTTCCTGTGGCTTGCCGTCGATGACCCAGTCGGCATTGAATATTTTGTGGCGACAGTGCTCAGAATTGGCCTGGGCGAACATCATCAGTTCGGCATCCGAGGGGTTTCGATTCAGGGCAACAAAGTTTTCCACCAGATAATCGATCTCATCATCCGCCAGGGCCAGACCCATTTCACGATTGGCGACCTTCAAAGCATCTCGACCACCACCCAAAATATCGACCGTGTTCATCGGCTTTGGCTGCGCTTCGCTGAACAAGGCTTCCGCATCGTCGAGACTGTCCAGCACCCACTCCGTCATACGGTCATGTATCAGGGGCTTGATTAGCGCCAGCTGGTGATCGGTGGGGTCGTTGCCATCATCGGCAAGAAAACGATAAGCCACCCCGCGTTCAATGCGATGAATGTCGCTCAGACCACAATTATGGGCAATGTCAGTAGCCTTGGATGACCAGGGTGAAATAGTGCCCGGACGTGGCACCACCAACAGTAATTGACCCTGTCCGCTGTCTGCTTCTGCGGCTGAGCCCTTCTTTGCAACACCATAAGTGAGTAATTGCTCGAGGATTTTATGCTCGTCGTCAGTAAGCCGGGTTTCGAGATCAACGAAATGAATGAATTCGGTGCTGATTTGAGCCAGCTCAGGAACCTGCTCCCGGGCCACAGCCAACAGCTTATTTAGACGAAATTCGGAGAGTGCAGCACCACCGCGCAATTGAAGCATAAGAACCTTACCGTAACCTTTCCGTAATAGCAGAGGCCGTAAAATTGGCTGTGCGAGAAAGACGGTAATTGTACGTTATTTTAGGGTGCTGTGCTCAGAGGATTGCCCCCTGACCGCATAAGATTCCACGATTAGCCGGCTTTTCTGGAAGAGATGTTATTTCCTGGCAGCAGACAATATGGTAGTTTTTCAGGAGCACTAAAATGGATTTGGAGGTTCCGCATGAAGAAACTGTTATTAATCATACCGTTTTTATTTTTTTCGGGCACGAGCTTTGGTGGGTCAAACATGAATCAGGAATCTTTGGAAAAAATCATCAAGGGTATGGCACTTAGCTCAATAGGCGAAAATGGCGTCGTTGAGTTCAGTTATAACAACGTCAAAATGTATCTAATTTCAGATATCAAACATGATCGCATGCGCATCATCTCACCGGTTGCAGAGTATAAAAAATTAACCCGACAACAACTGGATGCTGCGCTGGAATCAAACTTTCACAAATCACTTGATGCCCGGTATGCCGTGAGTGACGGGGTTTTGTATTCGGCATTTATTCACCCGTTATCAGAACTGAGTGAAATCCAGATAAAGTCGGCAGTACAACAGGTGGCCAACCTGGCTGCGTCATTTGGGAAAGAATACACCAGCGGACTTTTAACTTACGGTGGTAAACAATAGACAGGAAAATCCACCAACTCCCTACGACAAATCCACCCCTAATCGTCCTGCAACTTCTTCATATGCCTCAACCACACCACCCAGCCCCTGGCGGAAGCGATCCTTATCCAGCTTCTTACGAGTCTCGGCGTCCCATAAACGACAGCCATCCGGAGTGAATTCATCACCCAGATAAATCTCGCCTTTGTAACGACCAAACTCCAGCTTGTAGTCCACCAACAACAGGCCCGCATCGGCAAACAACTTCGTCAAGGTATCGTTTACCTTGAAGGTGAGCTCCTTCATTTTCTCTACTGCTTCGTCATCTGCCCAACCAAAGGTGCGAATATGATATTCGTTAATCATCGGATCATGCAGCGCGTCGTTTTTGAGGAAAAACTCAAACGTAGGCGGACTGAGATCAATACCTTCTTCGATACCCAGGCGTTTACAAACACTGCCAGCAGCAATATTACGCACCACGCATTCAATGGGAAACATCTCCATCTTTTTCACCACGGCTTCGTCGGCAGATAACAGGCCTTCGTGATGCGTTGGCACACCAGCCTCTTCCAGTTTTTGCATGATAAAGGCGCTGAATTTATTGTTCACTTCACCTTTACGATCCAGTTTTTCGATTTTCTCACCATCAAAAGCCGAAGTATCGTTCAGGTAATGCAGAATTAATTTATCCGCATCGTCTGTGTAGTAAACCGATTTGGCCTTACCCTTATAAAGTAGTTCGCGTCTTTCCATTATACTGTCCTAAATGTTTTGTTCTTACGGTTCTTTAATTAGTAGTTTTTTACAAGCGGCTTTCAAACTTCCTGCCAATCAAAGCCTGCCTGTTGGTCTGCGACTAAAATCCAGTCCAACTCGCACCCCATCACATCCGCCAGTGCCTGCTGAGCCATTAATGGCTTGTTATGTTTCTCGCTTAAGTGCGCTGCTACCAGACAGTTTAGTTTTGAAGTATCCAGCCGGTTAAGAATGTCAGCCGCCTGCACATTACTTAAATGCCCCAGATCACCACCCACACGTTCTTTTAGTGATGGTGGATACTCTCCATTTTCCAACAATGCCACATCGTGATTGCATTCCAGAATGAGTGCATCGCAACCTGACAGCTGCTCTTCAATGTGCAGTGTGTAACTACCCACATCCGTTAGTAAACCCAGTCGTTTGTCGCCGTTCCCAAACAAAAACTGAGATGGCTCGCGCGCATCGTGCGGCACAGGAAACGGTTGCACCTCAATATCGCCTACTGAAAAGGACGTATGGCTACATATAGCGTGAATATCAACGCCATTACCTAAACGGTCAGTAATTTTTGCTTTCGCGGCCTTACTGTCTGAATACAGAGTTCCTGTTGTCGCCCACACCGGTAAGGAATATTTTCTCGCCAGCACGCCCACTCCGTTGATGTGATCGCCATGCTCATGCGTCACCAGTATGGCCGTCAATTCATCTGCCGACTTCCCCAACCTTGCCAGCCGTTTCTCTGCTTCCCTGGCCGAAAAACCACAATCCACCAGCACACAGGTATCACCCTGCTCAATCAAGGTACCGTTACCGCGACTACCGCTACCAAGTGAGGAGAAGCGCACGCCTTGTTACCTGTTGCCACTAAAATAGTTATTAAACATAGCCGTTAACCATGGTTGCTCTGCGCTGTTACTGAAACTGACTGTGCAGGAGATTCAACACATGAACAGCAATATCCGAGTTATCCACCTGACCGGTTTTAGTACGAACACTTAGCTGTGTCGTTTCACCCTTTTGATCCAGCTGAATCCGATAACTTTCTCGCACCGTGGCACTTTGCGGCTTGCCGTGTTCCAGTTCTTTTTCTGATTTGCCGGTAGATAATTCATTGTAAACACTGTAAATCCTTTTGGCACGATCACGATCCTCGATCACGAAGCCCAATGCATCCAGGGCAATGCCCGTACGCCGCCA
>JAUWLO010000235.1 GCA_030613605.1 Gammaproteobacteria bacterium
GGTCAAAAACCGCCAGCCAACGCCAAATGGTCGCGAGATAAAATCTGTGGTCAGTGCCATATCCAGAAGCACAGCCCCGGTTTTAAGCTCGATACCTATTGGCCCAGGATCGCCCACTAGCTGTTCGTTAATGCAGGGCTAAATTGTTGCTGATTTCCGGATTGCAGTTATTTTGAAGCAATCCTGGGCCTGCCCAAAATCTGGGTGGAGTGCCGGTACCCTGCAAATACCCTGTAGAATACAGGCCTGTATGGACGTTCAATGCTCTGGACACCTGCAATGTCCATTTCCATTCCACCGTAAATCCCGTCGTGACTAAAAGTTCTGGTTTTAGTGGGCTTTGTGTATTATTACGCAGCAGTTTTGGGACGTTTTATATCATTTGGGAGCAGCGTTATGGAAGCAGTGGAATCGGTCAGAGCAGGCAGTGATGTCTTATTTATCCTCCTGGGGGCAATCATGGTATTGGCCATGCATGGAGGCTTTGCCTTTCTGGAAGTGGGTACGGTACGCAAAAAGAACCAGGTCAATGCGCTGGTTAAAATCATTGTCGATTTTGCTGTATCCACCATTGCTTACTTTTTTATCGGCTATGCAGTCGCCTACGGTCTGGGCTTTATGGACGGCGCACAGGCTCTTACGGAGAAAAACGGTTACGAGCTGGTGAAGTTCTTTTTCCTGTTAACCTTTGCTGCCGCGATTCCAGCCATTGTCTCCGGTGGTATAGCCGAGCGGGCAAAATTCTATCCGCAGGCAGTGGCCACATTTCTTATCGTCGCACTGCTTTACCCCTTTTTTGAAGGCATTACCTGGAATGGAAATTTCGGACTACAGGGTTGGGTAGAGGCCCAGTTTGGTTTCCCGTTTCATGACTTCGCGGGTTCCGTTGTGGTTCATGCCATGGGTGGCTGGATCGCCCTGGCGGCAGTGATATTGCTTGGTGCGCGCCATGGACGTTATGGCAAGGATGGCAGTATTTCGGCTCATCCGCCTTCCAGTATTCCCTTTCTTGCCCTGGGAGCATGGATACTCACCGTGGGCTGGTTTGGTTTTAACGTCATGTCGGCACAGACCATTGAGGCGGTGAGTGGTCTGGTGGCGGTGAATTCCCTGATGGCCATGGTTGGCGGTATTCTGGCAGCCCTGGTTGTGGGTAAAAATGACCCTGGTTTTGTGCATAACGGCCCATTGGCAGGTCTGGTAGCGGTTTGCGCGGGTTCCGACGTCATGCATCCACTCGGCGCTTTGGTAACCGGTACGGTGGCTGGCGCCCTGTTTGTGATTACTTTCACCCTTACTCAAAATAAATGGAAAATTGATGACGTGCTCGGTGTCTGGCCTTTGCATGGTTTATGCGGGGCGTGGGGTGGTATTGCGGCCGGTATCTTTGGCCTGGAGGCCCTTGGCGGGATGGGAGGAGTTTCCTTTATGTCACAATTAGTGGGTACGGTCGCCGGTCTTTCCATTGCGCTGGGTGGTGGGTTTATTATCTACGGTATAATCAGGCAAACTCTGGGGATACGCCTGTCTCAGGAAGAAGAGTATGAGGGTGCTGATTTGAGTATTCATCGTATTGCCTCGGAATCGTCTTACGAGAAATAGCCCTCTTTAGTGGTATTGAAAGCGGCTGGACTCTTTATTTGTCAGGCACCAATACTATTTTCGTACTGTAAAACTAACGTAGTAAAAACGTAGTAAAAATGAAAACGCGTAAACTCTACATTAAAACCTTTGGTTGCCAGATGAACGAATACGATTCTGCTAAAACGGCAGAATTGCTGGAACAAAGTCATGGCCTGAATTTGGTGGCGACACCTGAAGAAGCGGATGTGCTGTTGTTAAACACCTGTTCCGTGCGCGAAAAAGCCCAGGAAAAAGTGTTTTCGCTGTTAGGCGTGTGGCGTGAAATCAAGGCAGCCCGACCCGATGTCGTGATTGGTGTCGGCGGTTGCGTGGCCAGCCAGGAAGGCGATGCCATTCGCGCGCGCGCCCCTTATGTGGATCTGGTATTTGGCCCGCAAACCCTGCATCGATTACCGCAGATGCTCAACGACCTTGAGCGTGAAAACAAACCCCAGGTGGATGTTTCTTTTCCCGAAATCGAAAAATTTGATTGCCTGCCGGAGCCACGAGCGGATGGACCGTCTGCCTTTGTGTCCATCATGGAGGGTTGCAGTAAATACTGTACGTTCTGTGTAGTGCCGTACACGCGCGGTGAGGAAATCAGTCGACCGTTTGATGATGTGTTGGCCGAGGTGGCAAAACTTGCTAAACAGGGCGTGCGTGAAGTGAATCTGTTGGGGCAAAATGTGAATGCCTATCGAGGCCTAATGGACGATGGCGAAACCGCCGATCTTGCGTTACTGATTCATTATGTTGCGGCGATAGAAGGGATTGACCGAATCCGCTATACCACCTCACACCCGGTAGAATTGAGTGATAGCCTGATTCAGGTATACGCTGATGTGCCTGAGCTGGTGAGCCACTTGCATCTGCCTGTGCAGAGTGGTGCGGATCGCATTCTGGTTCAAATGAAGCGCGGACATACCGCTCTGGAGTACAAGGCCAGGGTGCGGGCGTTACGCCAGATTCGACCGGATCTCAGCCTGTCATCCGATTTTATTATTGGTTTTCCCGGCGAGACCGAGGCCGATTTTCAGGCAACGATGGACCTCATTGAATCGGTGGGTTTCGATCATTCATTCAGTTTTATTTACAGTCCGCGCCCGGGCACGCCGGCATCTGATTTGCCAGATGATGTGCCCGTGGCCGTCAAAAAACAGCGCCTGGCACAGGTGCAAAATCGCATTTCCGAGATGGCATCTTCTATAAGTCATGCTATGGTTGGTACAGTACAGCGCATACTGGTGGAGCGGCCATCAAGAAAGGATGCGGCTCAAATGTCCGGTCGAACCGAGAATAATCGGGTTGTTAATTTTGATGGCAATCCACGTTTGATCGGTGAATTTATTAATGTTCGTATTACTGAAGCGATGCCTAACTCCCTGCGAGGGAAAATAGTTTTTGTTGATGAGGCTCCTGAAACCAGAGCTGAATCCGGAGTGGCTGATAACGCATGAGTCACTGGCTGCGTTACTGTTTATGAACAATGCTCGCCATACTGTCTGATTCGTTAGGAATCCTCTATATATTTTGAGTCAATCTCTCACTTCCCAAAGTTTTTCTCTTGAACCTGCGGATAACCAGCGACTGGCAAGCTTGTGCGGCCAGTTTAATGAACACTTGCGCCTTATTGAAAGCCGCCTGGGTGTGGAAATAAATAACCGTGGTAATAGCGTTACGGTGACAGGTGATGCTGGGCCAGTTGAGGCGGCTGAAACTGTATTGAAAAAGCTTTACGCCGATACCGGCAATAGCCAGTTAAAAAGTGAATTGTCTGCGGAGCGGGTTCATTTGTTAT
>JAUWLO010000284.1 GCA_030613605.1 Gammaproteobacteria bacterium
GTTGACCAGCGCGGGCATTAATATTGCTCTGGAACCTGACGATGTGATCAGTTTATTCTCGCCGATTTCCAGTGGGCGTATGAATGTGGAAGTGATGCGGTCACCTGAGACTGGCGAAGAGGAGTAAATCGATGAAAGTAAGATTTTATGCTACATTGCGTGATATTGTGGGTGGAAAAATAGTTGAGATTCCTGTCGACCACGGCTCCTCAGCGCAAGAAATCCTTGATGCCATCATTGCTCAATTTCCGGTCTTGAAAAAAGAACTTCTGGATGAAGATGGTCGCCTTTACGGGCATGTTCATTTTTTTGTTAACGGACGCGACGTGCAATTTTTAACAGATGATCTGGAAACCAAAATCATGAACGAAGATATGATCTCAGTCTTCCCCGCAGTTGGTGGGGGATAATTTGGTTATTGAATCGAAAGAGCCAGTGTGATTAATCGCACTGGCTCTTTTTTATTGATCGCAATCGCAGCTTTGGTTCTGAACACCTTAACAGCGATGTCAGAAGAGGTCGTTAGATAATCTCTAACTCTTTGAGTTTTTCCTCGGGCACAACACCATTGACCCAGCCGCGCTTTTCGTAATATTCAACAAGCATATCATCCAATTCGCAGACATGACCTACGCTGCCCCCCATGGTGGATGGTTCCTTCGTGAATCGTTCGGGTAAGGTATCGCTACCTTCTCGGAAGCCGTTCAGGTTGTTGTAGTGGCGTTCCAGGTTAAAAACACGCTCGCCCACTTTTAGCAGGTGTCCGGCATCAGAGGGTATCCCAGTCATCGCTTCGTACTGGGCAGCAAACGAATCCAATGATTCAGCAAAAGTAGCGAACTTGCAGACATCAAGACAGTCGGTCACAGCATGAACATTCTGGAAGATCACGTTCATTTCGCCTTTACCTTCCCACGCAAGCGGATCTGCTACTGTGGATGGGCCAAGTACGTTACCAACAACTTCAGCAGCAGGCGTGTAACCGCGCAGGTGGCATGCGCCGCGATTACTGGTGGCGTACCCAAGACCCATACCTTTGATCCCGCGCGGATCGTAAGCCGGAATGCCCTGGCCTTTACAGGTCATCGCAAGTTCGGGATGACCGAAGTGTTTGGCGGTGGCTTCGGCACCTTCTGCCATTACATCGCCAAAACCTTCACGTCGGGCAATTTTGCCAGCGATTGCAACCATCTTGGCACCGTCGCCCCAGTCTAGTTTCCCGTCGCCGTTAGTGTAGCCCTTTTCGGATGCTTCCATATAAACAGATAATGGGTGGCCGATCTCAATCGCGTCCATGCCCATATCATTGCAAGTGTGGATCATCTTGGCCACAACGCCAATATCATCGTTACCGCAGTTCGCGCCGACGGACCAAGCCGGTTCGTATTCGAGTGATTCCATGCGTAGACCGGCATACGGTCCTTCAGTGATCTCGACTTCTTTCTTGCAGGCAACCGGACAGGCGTGACAGGTGGGATTGCCAACGAGAACGTTATCGTTAACATATTCGCCGCTGACCTTCTCGGCGCCTTCAAAGGCGGTGAATTGACTGTTCTTAGCGGGCAAACCACCAATGACGTTGGTCATATTCATCAGTACGTTGGTGCCATATACGGAAAGACCACCCTTGCGCGGAGCTGTGACCACGCGCTCGTCCATAATTTCTGCCAGAGCTGTGCTATGAACGGTTTTCCATTTATCGCGATCCGCAGCTCTGACGATCTTCTTCTTGGCCTTGATCACGACGGCTTTCAGGTTCTTGCTGCCACCAACACAGCCGGTTCCGCCTCGGCCGCTGGCCCGGTCATCTTCATTGATCCAGCAGGCAAATTTGACTAGATTTTCTCCAGCCGGGCCAATCGAGATTACGGACAGGTCTTTTTCACCATATTTTTCTTTAAAATGATTGACTGTGTCATGGACGCCTTTTCCCCAAACTTCAGCAGCATCCCGGAGTTCAAGTACCCCATCTTCAATATACGCGTAAACTGGTTTTTCAGCCTTGCCTTTGAAAACCAAGCCATCGTAACCTGCCCAGCGCAAGCGTGCCGCTGACCACCCGCCGTGATGGCTGTCGGTGACAGTGCCAGTCAGGGGAGATTTTGTGACAACGGCCATTCTACCGCTCATATTAGCTTCCGAGCCAGTTAGGGGACCATTCATAAAACACAGGATATTTTCAGGAGAAAGCGGGTCAACCCCCGGATCGTTGTCGAAAACAAACTTGACACCCAGCCCTCGACCGCCGATATATTTGAGCGCTAAGTCTTCTGGGATGGGTTTTAATTCCACATTCCCTTCTGTTAAGTTAATCCATGCAATTTGATTTGCGTAGCCACCGAGTGTCATTTTTACATTCTCCTTTCCCAACAAGTCTAATATATACGGATTTGGTCACTTTACTGTAGCAGATTTCGCCTATTTCTGCAAGTGGAAAGCGGGCGTGAATCAGGCTTTGGTGGCAGCCATGCCCAATGCCCCACGATTGAGATGGTTTTCTCAGCACTTAACGGAGCTGGAATTTATGCCGCAGGACGTAATACCTGATAAATACCATAAGCGCACGATTCTCAATCCAGGATCGAGCTAAATGAGTCAGGCATGTCTGGATTGATCTCAAGAACATGGG
>JAUWLO010000203.1 GCA_030613605.1 Gammaproteobacteria bacterium
GGGATGATATGACGGGCGGTGCAGGATCAATCGCACCTAATGTAAATGGCGACGTCTATATGGACAGCGCTAATAACATGCTAGTGGAACAGGTGTTCACCAACTACTCCAGTCCCTTGTATGGCTTCCCCGTACGCCGCCTTACTGATAATGAGGTGGCCTGGAAAACTACTGGTTCCGATTCCACTAAAGTCAAAGGCTGGTACATTGATCTGGATGTACCTGTGGCTGGAGGCGGTGCAGTTGAATACCCGGGCGAACGTGCGGTACGTAACCTGCAAATCCGCGGTAACCTGTTATTTGTGAATACCGTTATCCCCAAAGCAACCAATGCCTGTTCCGTTGGCGCTGGCGGCTTTGAACTGGCATTCAACCCCATTACCGGTGGCTCAGGCGAAAAGATCATTTTCGATCTTAATAACGATAGCAGCTTCGATGATAGCGATAATATCGACCCAGATGGAACCAACACTATCGTCACCGGGATTCGTTTTGACAAAGACACACCAACGGACTCTGCCTTCATCGGTAGCCGTCGCATGACTCAGGAAGGTGACGATATCCGTAGCTTTGACACCAACACCAGTGATGGCCCAGGTACCGGACGTATCTCCTGGCGCGAGATTATCAAGTAATCCTGGTAACTGATTTTGGCAACTAATTGCAGCAATTAAGGATACGAACATGTTAAAAACAAAGGTAATGCCTAATATAATACGACCACTAATGGTTATTGTGGTTTCACTGGCTGTTTCAATAACAACCGTATACGCGGCTGATAGCTCAAGGACTAATAACTCAAGGACTAATAGCTCAAGCCTGCCCACAGTAAACGTTGATCTGGGAATAGGTATTAAAACTAGTGAAATGCCCGAATATTACCCGGCCTCATTCCAGCGTACCGGCAAAATTTATTCAGTTGGCACGAGCAATATTGATATTACCGGATCATCAGAGAGTTTCTCACTCTCAGCTAATATATTGGTACACTCAATGTCCACTGAGTTCCTGTCAAAACGCGATTTAAAACGAGGCCAGGAAGTCGGATATTCCTTTGTAAAAGGAATGGACGGCAAGAGCGTGGTAACCGAAATCTGGATACTGCCCAGCGGCACACTGCTGGCGGGATAACAGGCCAGGTTAATAAAATAGTGTTTCTACACACAAAGCACACACAAAAATCAGAGGAGATTCACAGCATGATTAACAATGACAACACCCCGTTCAGCTCTGGGGGAAAAAGTCAGCAAAAAGGCTTCACCCTAATCGAATTAATGATAGTCATTGTAATTGTCGGCATTCTGGCTTCGATAGCTATTCCCGCTTATCAGGAATCGGTAAAAAATAGCAAAAGAGCTGATGCCCAGGGCATGTTGATGAATGCTGCTAATGCCATGGAGCGTTTTTTTACTTCCAACAGTAACTACACGGGTGCGTCTGCGGGATCAAATGGTATTCCTGATAAATCGCCTGCCACCGGAGTAGCTATCTACGACATTTCAGTAACATCTACAGCGACTACTTACGTATTAACGGCAACCCCTGTTACTCCTGGAGGTATGGCCGGTGATGGTGACTTAACTCTTAGCGGTACAGGAGCCCGAACCTGGGGCAGCAACGCTTGTTGGGCAAAAAGCTGTTAAACGCTGTGGATCACTGTTGGTAATAATAATTTCCTGGTTTTACCTGGTTTTACCCATATAGCTCATTCTTCTATAGTCTCCATACCTGTACCGTTTCTAATATTTAGCCAAAATTTTCCTGGCTAAATATTAGAAACTTAAGGCCGTTTGTCGGTCTATCCCTTCCGTTCATCAGTATATTAGCGCCAATCTTCCTGGTTGGGCTTACAATTGATGGCATGTTAATAAAACATCTTTGGGGTTTTACGCTGGTCGAATTAATCATGGCAATGGCCATTGCCGCTATTGTGCTTTCTTTAGCCGTGCCCAGCTTTCAAACCTACGTAAACAAAAATCGTAAGACCACCTCCGTTAATGATCTGGTCACAGCGCTAAGCCTTGCGCGCAGCACCGCTATCACTCGCCGGGAACGTGTCACCGTATGCAAAAGTAGTGATGGCGCCACCTGCAATACTGGTACGGGTTCTGGGGACTGGTCGCAGGGCTGGATGATGTTCACTAACCCTAATAATGGTAATACCATTCTGAACTCAGGCGGAGCACTTCTGCGCGTTCATGGCGCACTACCCGGCAACATTTCATTCAGCGGCAATAATAATGTGGTCAATCGAATTTCGTTCTCTCCACAGGGGCTCGCCAGAGGCAGCAACGGCACTATTACCTACTGTGATACACACGGCGCCAACGGTGCAGTCGCGCTGGTTATATCTATAGGCGGACAGGTACGCCGTGCGTTAGATGAGAATGATGACAATATAGTAGACGTACTAGGAGTAAATGTTTCATGCCCAACTTTATAAAACAATCAGGCCCACAACACTGCGCTGGATTCACTATGATTGAAGTGTTGATTACCATTCTTGTCGTTTCTATCGGTCTACTCGGGCTTGCGGGTCTGCAAATCAGCGGCCTACGCGCCAACATGGGATCTGAAGCTCGCAGCAAAGCAACCATAATGGCCAATGACATAGCAGAGCGTATGCACGCCAACCCGCTGGGTGTCGACGCTAATAATTACAGCAACATCAATACTACCAATATTAGTGCCAACAACAGCGATGGTGTCTCTGGCTGCGATACAGCTCCTTCTCCGTTTTGCAGCAATAATGGCGGCGGCGTTACAACTGTTACCGCGGCTAACGGTTGCAGCGCAGCAGAAATGGCAACCTTTGATGCCTGGGTGTGGACCTGCGGCATGCCTGTTGCCAATGGCGTTCAGCGTGGCGGCGTTCTCAATCAGCTTTTGAATAGTTCTGCTACCGTAAGCTGCAACGACAACCCATGTGGATTGGGTTCACCGCATACCATTGTCGTGAACTGGAGCTCACTCAACCCCGATCATTTAAACGATGGAAATAATACAGACACCCTCACTCACACCTATACGCTTGTGATAGTGCCTTAAAACAGTGCCTTAATATGAGATTCTCTAAAATGAATAATTCTAAACAGCTACCTAATTCTTCACAGCTTACGTGCGCTCGTACCCAGCATTCTTTTCGCCAACAAGGCGGGTTTACTCTTGTTGAAATCATGATAGCCATATCCATTGGCCTATTAATGATGGCAGGCATTCTACAAATTAGTGCGGCAAGCAAAGAATCCGGTCGACTGCAACGCAACATGAGTTTTGTGCAGGAAAACATTCGCATCACTACAGAAATACTGGGGCGGGATATTCGTCAGGCTGGTTATTATGAAGATGACAATCCCTCTGATCTAATCACTGGCCTTACTCCATTCGTTGAAGTGTCTGACCCTACGACCGACACTTCCGAAGACATCACCGCAGATGGCGGCGATAGCGATAACGACCAAATTACCATTACCTACGAATCTGACAAGGACTGCCTTGGCCAGGATACATTCAACGTAGGCGAGGAAGCTGATAATCACTTTGCTGTAAATCATTACTTTATTGAAAGCGAACGGCTCATGTGCCGAGGCAATGGTGCTGATGCATCACAACCACTGGTGGAAGGCGTGGAAAGCATGCAAATTCTTTATGGTGAAAACACCGATGGCGACCCACGCTCTGCCAACCGTTATGTACAGGCGGGAGAAGCTGACCCAGACAACATTGTCAGTGTACGTATCGCTTTGCGCTTTCATTCTCGCGAACATGTTCGCCAGGGTGTAGATAATAACTTATACGCATTACTCGATGCAGCCACGTTTGATCCAGTTGCCACTGACAAACGCATACGCAGAGAAGTTACTACCACTATTTCTTTACGTAACTCTGCACGTTAATAA
>JAUWLO010000088.1 GCA_030613605.1 Gammaproteobacteria bacterium
CATGATGGTCGCCTGGGTAAGCAATGCGGCAGTTGTCATGGAGCCAATCGCTGGCAAGATTTTCAGTTTGATCACTCACGCACAAAATTTAAACTGGATGGTAAACATAAGGGCGTCGAGTGTCGCAACTGTCATCCACGGCAACGTTATAGCGGTGTACCAAAAAAATGTTATGCCTGTCATAAGCGGGATGATCGGCATAAAGGGAAGTACGGAAAAAAATGTCAGGATTGTCACACAGTAGCGGGCTGGGGTAACCAGAGTTTCGACCATAACAAGGACACCGATTATAAATTAAAAGGGCTTCATAAAAAGGTGACCTGCAAACAATGTCACCGAGGTTCCTATGAGCTGGGGAAAAAATATAAAAAGAAAAAAAAGGGGAAGATAACGTGTTATTCCTGTCATAAGTTGCAGGATGAGCACAAAGGCCAATATGGCCGAAAGTGCCAATCCTGTCATTCGGTTAAAGGCTGGAAAAAATTAAAATTTAACCACAGGAAAACGGATTTCCCATTGAAGGGGAAGCACAAAGATGTTGCCTGTGGAGATTGTCATACCGGAAATAACATTTATAAAGAAGATTTAAAAACCACCTGTTTTGCCTGTCACCGTCAGGATGATGTGCATCGGGAGCAGCAGGGCAAAAAATGCCAGGAATGTCACAATGAAAAGGGTTGGCAGGATAAAGTAAAGTTTGACCACAATCTGTCGAAATTCCCTTTATTGGGGGCGCATGTGGCCCTGGCATGTGAAGAGTGTCACAGTTCCAGTGCTTTTAAGGAAACCAAGGCCCAGTGTTTATCGTGTCATAAGGGTGACGATGTGCATAAACGCAGTCTGGGGCAGCGTTGTGACCAATGCCATTATGTGGGTGACTGGAAGGTCTGGGAGTTTGATCACAACAAACAAACAGATTTTGAGCTAGAAGGGGGGCATGAGGGCATTGCCTGTAGGGCTTGCCATCGAAACCCTGTTAGTAAGGAAGTGGTGGATATACCGTCGGATTGCCAAAGCTGTCATCTGGAAGATGATGCGCATGATGGTGAATTTGGCCGGCATTGTGGGCGTTGTCATAGCACGGAGTCGTTTTCAGATATCAGGATGTAGGCCGTTAGTGGATGGTTAATTGATGGGCAGTCAGGGAGCAGGTTTAAGGAGAAACTGTATGAAGCAAAGTGATTCGATTATGAAGATAATGTGTAAAAAAATGAATGTAACCCGAATAAAAAATCCAAAAGCTTATTGGGTTCTTTTTGCATTGTTATCTGCACTTTATTTTGTAACTTATTCTGCCTCCAGTTTTTCTGCAGAAGAGAAACGGAATTTTGATCACTTTAATACCGGCTTCCCCCTGTCCGGCCAACACCAGACAGTGCAATGCGCAACCTGTCATCTGAAAGGTGTTTTCAAGGGAACGCCAAAGACCTGTGGTGCCTGCCACAATGGTTCAATTTCTGCGGGAAAACCAAGTGGGCATGTTGCCAGTGCAGCTGGATGTGATGACTGCCACACAACATTTTCATGGGAAGGCGCTGCTATGGACCATGCGTCGGTGATTGGTCAGTGTACCCAATGTCACAACAACAGTTTGCCGGCTGGACATATCCAAACGCGCTCCCAGTGCGATGAGTGTCATGGCACCATTGGGTGGTTGCCCGCACAATTTAGCCACGGTGCGGTGACTGATATCTGCAGTAGTTGTCATAATGGGCAAACTGCTGAAGGTAAGCCAGGCAGCCATATTCAAACCACAGCCGAGTGTGGTGATTGCCATTCAACCCGTGCATGGGTACCTACACAATTTGATCATAGCGGTGTTACCGGGCAATGCAGTAGTTGCCATGGACGCGGTGATGCGACACCCAAGCCTCCAGGTCATATTCCGACTACCAGTGAGTGTGATAGCTGTCATAGCACCAACGCCTGGTTGCCTGCTAATTTTGACCACGGCAATATCACTGGCACTTGCAGCTCTTGCCACATTGGCGACAAAGGCCCTGATCATCTGCCGACAACGTCTGACTGTGACGCTTGCCATATTACCAATGCTTGGTTGCCGGCTAATTTTTCACACAACAACATTACCGGCACATGTACTTCTTGCCACGATGGTTCTAAAGCCCCGGGTAAACCGGGTACGCATCTCATAACAATTGAAGACTGCGACGCCTGTCATACCGTCACTGCCTGGTTGCCAGCAACTTTTGACCACTCAATCGTTACCGGTTTGTGTAGTACTTGCCATGGCGGAGACAAACCCCCGGCCCATGTGCCCACAACATCTGATTGTGGTGACTGTCATTCAACCAATGCCTGGCTGCCAGCGACTTTTGACCATGATACTGCCACAGGAGTTTGTACTGCCTGTCATAGCGGTGACAAGCCTGGCAATCATTTTGTTACTTCAAAACAGTGTGATGATTGCCATACCAGCCAATCCTGGTTGCCGGCATTTTATAATCACAATACGGCTGGGTACCCGGGTGGTCATGCGGGTTTGATTTGTGTGGATTGTCATACGGGTAATGCTGAGTCTATCGCATGGCCTTCCCCAATTTACAAGCCAGATTGTGCAGGCTGTCATGAGGGTAGCTGGAAAACAGGGCCTCACAAAAAAACGGAAGTTCCATCTTTGATTTCGTATACATTAAGTGAGCTGCGTGATTGCACGACATCTTGTCATATCTATGAGGATAATACTTTTACCGTAATTAAAGAAAGACGCGACAGCAGGCACAGTCCTAACGATGGGCAGTTTTAATGTTGTATCGAATAAGAATAAGAACATATAGATACCAATGAGGTGCTTACGATTTTGGTATTTGATTATAGGAGGATGTCTTGTGATGTTCTCTCAGGCCTGGGCATTGCCCAGTCAAAACCTGGAGAGCATTGAGTACCTGGAGCATCAGGGTTCTGCAGCTATCGAAATAGGCTTTTCTGAATCGCTTCAGTATTTATCACACTTTCCATTAAGGGCTGGTGCAACCCTTCGAATTTTTGTTGGGCCAAGAACTGCGGTAGATTTAGAAATTGATTCGTTGCCTTACACTCAAGCCCTGAGGGCGCCGGATTCAAAAGAAATTCCACTTTCGCAGGTGACGTTTAAAATCAATGAGGCTGGTGAAGCCTCAGTAATAGTTGATTTTGAAAGGGTCGTTAAATATACAGTTTCTGCCGGAAGTCGGCCCAATATGTTGCTGATAGTGCTTCCAGATCACAAAATAACCACTCATGTCCAAATGAAAAGCGCAAAAATTATTCAGGACAAGTCCAGTCCAGCTTATAAGTTGCTGGTGCTTGGCAGAACAGCTTTGAAAGAAGGTAAAAACAAACGAGCAATCCAGATTTTTACCAAAATGTTGGGGATGCCCACCAGCAAGGAGAGGCAGGAGGCGCTAGAGTTACTTGGTGTTGCGCGTCAACGTAATGGACAGCAGGCCCATGCCAAAGCTATGTATCGTGAATATCTGAAACAATACGAAGACACGGATGGCGCGGCACGTGTCAAGCAACGGCTGAGTGATTTATTACATGGGCAACTTAAACCCAAGGCGCGTTTAAAGGTTTCTAAAAAAGCGGACAAAAAAACGACATCACGATTCTATGGCAGTTTTGCACAATATTATTATCGTGGACAAAATAGTACGGAAGAAGCGGGCACCACTGTTAGTCAGTCCTTATTGTTGAATCAGTTATCGCTGAGCTGGCGTATTCGTAGTGCGGACTACGATATACGAAATTTTCTTTATGCCAGCCACAGCCATGATTTTATTTCAACAGCTGGTAAGCCAGTAACGCCGCAGACTGCATACTCGCAGATTAAAAACAGCCGGCTTGGGTTTTCTGCCAGACTTGGCCGACAAACAGGATCCAAAGGTGGCGTGTTAGGAAAATTTGATGGTTTACAGGCTAGTTATGATGTTGCGCATAGCGTTAGTGTGAATGCTGTAGGTGGCTATCCTGTGAATTTCACCGACAAACGTAGCGTACAAACTGCAAAACCATTTTGGGGTATTGGTTTCGAACTTGATGGAGGCAGAAATCAGATTGATATTCTGCCTTATTATATTCATCAGGATATTGACGGGATTGTCGATCGTGAGGCTGTTGGTAGTGAGTTTCGGTTTTTCGGTAAAGAAGGTAACTTTTATGCTCTTGTGGATTACGACATCGCTTATTCTGATCTGAATATTTATCTTTTTCGTGGCCAGTATAACTGGCGAAAAGACACCATCTTTAGTTTGAACTTTGATTTCCGAAACAGCCCATTGTTATTTACCAGTAATGCGCTTATTGGTCGAACGGATGTTTCGACTATTGAAGAATTGCTGCTTATTCGCACCGAGGATGAAATTCGTGAGTTGGCTGAAGCGCGGGTGGGTAATTCGACAACATTGTCTGCTGGCGTTAGTCATACCTTTAGTCCTCGCTATCAGGCTAATGCGGATTTAACGTTGGCACAACAGTCATTTGTTATCGAAGATGCTGTGTCGGGTTTTCTTGATGCTGATTCTGAAGAGCAGATTTATCTGTCAGCGCAATTGATTGCCAGTCGATGGTTTAACGAACGGGATATCTCTGTGTTGGGGTTTCGAATGTCACAGACCGGCAGTTACGATGAAGTGTCCTTGTCGGTATCAAACCGATTACCTTTCAGGAAGGACTGGAAATTTGATACCCGCTTTCGAGTCGATATGCGCCAAAATGACACTGGTGAGGATCTCACCAAATACCGGCCATCCATTAGGATGAACTATCGTCGTACCCGGGGTATGAATTTTGAAATGGAGCTGGGTGTTGAGCTTTGGCGTTATGGGGGGGAGACAAACAACACTGATTTTCAGCGAACGTTTGCCAATATGGGATATCGCTGGAATTTCTAATTTGGCAGAAAGTGAACTGGTTCACATTATTTTATGCTCACACGAGCCTGAAATATTATTCAGGGCTACGGTCTAAAGAGAACACGTGCCGGGACGATAACGAAATTATCGGATGTGTAAAAACTCTCATTGAGTTAGTCAGGCAACCGAAATCACCATATTGTTATGTCAATAAACATAATCTGGACGCTAAATAAAGGATATCGCTGTGAACAAACCTCAATACGGACGAGCCATAGGCTCCCATCTTGGCAAACCTATTTACGAATCCATTCAGGAAGAAGAAACCCGATACACATTTGATCGTTTGGCAACGTGTGATGCTGAGGGCTGTCCTCTGGATCAGGTTAAAAAAAATGAGTTGCTGGTAAATCCTGGGTTGATCTATAAAAAAGCCTCCTGATTTTATATATTCTCAAAACTTCGATTTATAGTTTTGGTTTATAGTTTTTATTCAGGGTTTTGACTAGAGTGATCGTTTAGAGCCGTGGCCGTTATTGGCTACGCTAATCAGTTCCAGGGCTTCATCCTGACTCAACCATTTCCACGGCAATGGAATTAATCCCGGTACCTTCCTGCAGTACTGTCGATAGGCATCCCCGTAGCATTCCATCAGTTTGCGTTCTTCCAGATGCGAACCAATGATAAAATATAGCGTTATCAGACCATAAGTCACCAGTTGAGCGAGGTGTATATCCTGTGTCCAGAGAATGACCAGTATAAAAAAATACCAGGGATGACGGACAAAGCGATGCAGTGTTGAGATGTGTAATTGTTCCGGATCTTCACAACCCTGGTGTCGGCTTTTCCACTGTGTAATTCCCAGAAATACCATGTTGTCATAGGATTTCAGGGACCAGAAAAATCCACCAATAGCCGCAAACATGAGCCCGTTCATAAGTAGTGACCAGCCGCCGTACCATTGCCAGATGATGGGCCCCGGGTTTTGTTGCATGAGCCAAATCAGTGGCAGCAGTAGTACTACGGATAACACGTTAAAAACCAGTCGGTATGCAGGCATGGCCGTTGGCCAGCGTTTGGCGACGTAGTTTTTCAGCCATAAGGAGGCCAGTAGCGAATGCAATGCGAAGTAGGTCACAAAACCGATGGCCAGTGGAACAAGAGACATGATTATTTCGTTATTCATAAGTAGACTAAAAATACAGGTAAAATTTCAGTTTTTCCATGACAATACCGATAGTTAGCTAGAATTGAATGATTGCGGCTGTTTGGAGGTGGTACATCAGTTTAGCAGCATATAGACAACTTTAAGGAATGTAATCTAGAGGGTATAAGTTATGAAACGGCAAATTAAACTTTATATCTTATTGGCAATATTGGGCTTGGTGATGGTTTCACCAGCATCTGCTGATGGTTGGATTTTTGGGGTAAACACGGGAACGATGCACGTTACCGATCCCATTGATGATCCTACTACTACCAGTAATCCCAGAAATATTGGTTTTATGGCGGGTTATGAAATTGGTATCGGTTTAGGCGATTTGGCCTTTGAGGGTGAAATCACCCGAACTGCAACAAGTGGTGATACGTTTTATCAGGGATCTTATGTAGATTTAGAGGTTGAAACTGAGGCTCTTTATGTGGCTTTTCGCTCTGCAGGACCGATATATTTCAAGGGCAGGTTGGGCACTTTACAGGAAACGCTTATATTTGACTCTGATTCATACACTGCGTCGGTGACTTCTTTTGGCATCGGTGCTGGTTTTAGCCTTGGTCTGGTTCAGTTAGAAATAGATCTAACGCAAATCGAGGCAGATATCACTTACCTTAGTTTGGGTGTTGTTTTTTAAATATTAAGTATTAGTTGGGTTTTTAGAATAACCATGTATCCCTGATCCTGGCATCTACAAATTAAGGGAAAAATTTAGGAGAATTTAATATGAAGCATCAAATTAAACTTTATATCTTATTGTCATTATTGAGTCTGGTGATGGCCTCGTCAGTATCGGCTGGAGAATGGATCTTTGGAGCTAAAACTGGCCGGATGGTGGTTGTTGATTCTGGTGTAAAGACCCACCCGAGTACCATTGGCTTCATGCTAGGTTATGAGCTGGGTGTAGGGCTCGGCGATCTGGCCGTAGAAGGTGAGTTGACTAAAACGGCCAGCAAGGGAGAATTTAATGGTGGTGGTAAATTCGAAGTAGATACAAAGGCAGTGTATCTCGCTTTTCGCTCTGCTGGTCCGGTATATTTTAAGGCCAAAGGTGGTTTTGCACAGACAGATATTGATGGTCAAACTGATAACGGTACTGCCTATGGTTTAGGGCTCGGGTTTGGTTTAGGTATTGTTCAACTTGAATTAGAAGTTACAAAAACTGCAGTAGACCCAGCAGATCTTGCATTTGTCAGCTTGGGCGTTCAGTTCTGATACATAGCAAATAAATTCAAGCAACAATGAAACTCCGGTATTTGCCGGAGTTTTTTATTGCCTATTTATTTGGTCTCGAAGCGTTTCAATAATAGCTTTTGCCGCATTGGATAACGTATGTCTGGGGTGAAAAACGAAACCCAGCTGACGGGAAAGTTTGATTCCTTTAACATTCAGGGTAACCAGTTCATCGCTTAACATGGTCTCTGGTAATATTGACCAGCCCAAGCCCACGCTAACCATCATTTTGATGGTTTCAAGATAGTTTGTTGTCATTCCTGTTTTTAGTGTCAGCCCTGTAGGAGCGAATGCCTGTTCCAGTAACTCTCGTGTGTAAGTGCCGTGCGCTGGCAAAATGGCGGGGGTATTAGTGAGATCCTCTAGCTTCGTATTTTTATGTTTAGCCAGTGGATGGTTTTTGTTTACGACGATGGACAGGGGGTCGGGCCAGATGATTTCAGTTTGCAAATCATCTATTGGTTCCGGGGGCAGAGTGACGATACCCAGTTCCAGCTCGCCGGCCAAAACAGCCCGGCAGGCTGCTTCCGAATCCATAAAGTGCAGGTCTAATTCTACCTCCGGGTATTGGGCGCTATAGTTTCTTAATACGGGTGGCAGCCGATGCAGGCCTATGTGGTGGCTGGTACCAATGCTCAACCGACCAGCCACTTTGCCGGAAAGGTTGGTGATGAGTCGTCGGCTGTCTTCTATTTCGTTGAGGATGGATTTGGCGCGTGGCAATAATTCCCGTCCTGCCTCTGTCAGGAACACCCGGCGACCGATGCGATCAAATAGAGGTGTGCCGAGTTCTTCTTCCAACGAGGCCACGCGTTTACTGACGGCAGGCTGGGTAAGATAGAGCTGATCTGCGGCGTGAGAGAAAGATTCCAGCTCGGCGGCGGTAATGAAGGTACGTAATCCGGTGGTATCCATGGGGCTGGCCTTTTGCTGTATATGCCCAGAATAATCATTCCGAAAAGGAATGTAAATGATTAAAAAACAGAATTGTTGTTATTAATGGATTGGTCTAGGATTCTTCTCGATCCAGGAAAGAACAGAGTATATAGCTGAGGAGAGAACGATGGCCGGTAAAACCCT
>JAUWLO010000187.1 GCA_030613605.1 Gammaproteobacteria bacterium
AATGATGATGTGGTTGATGCCGAGTTCGAAGAGGTTAAGGACGACAAATAATCTGCCTGACGCTGAGAGCTCTAATTTGCATAAGAGCGATCAGACAAGCTGATTCATCAGCAGGCGCGACAGGCGGGATAACCGTCTGTCGCGTCTTGTTGTATGGCTTCAATAAATTAAAGTCATTTATTGATAAATAATGTAACTAATTGTTAACTATAATTTATTAATTATTTTAACGAATACATAAAGTACTGTAAAAACATGTCAAAACGAGATTACTACGAAGTTCTGGGTGTAGAACGCAACGTTAGCGATGCTGACCTGAAAAAAGCATACAAGCGCCAGGCGATGAAACATCACCCGGATCGTAATCAGGATGACAAAGACGCAGAGGAAAAATTCAAAGAAGCCAAAGAAGCCTACGAAGTGCTGGGCGATGCTCAAAAAAGGGCAGCCTATGACCAGTTTGGCCATGCCGGTGTTGATCCCAGCATGGGAGCAGGCGGCCCAGGTGGAGGTGGAGCGAGTTTCAGCGATATCTTCGGCGATGTATTCGGTGACGTGTTCGGCGGCGCAGGAAGGCCTGGTGGCCAGAGGGTTCAGCGAGGTGCTGCCCTACGCTACACCCTGGAGTTGAGTCTGGAAGATGCCGTGCGCGGCACCACGGTTAAAATCCGGGTACCAACCTCCGTAATCTGTTCCACCTGTGGTGGCAGCGGTGCTAAAAAAGGCTCCAAACCTGAGCAATGCACGACCTGTGGTGGTATTGGCCAGGTGAGGATGCAGCAGGGTTTCTTCTCGCTTCAACAGGCATGCCCCCATTGCCACGGTACTGGCGAGGTCATCAAAGACCCTTGCGGTACGTGTCATGGCCAGGGCAAGACCCAGGAAACCAAAACACTATCCGTTAAGGTGCCGGCGGGTGTTGATAATGGCGACCGCATACGCCTGAGTGGCGAGGGCGAGGCAGGTGGACGTGGTGCGCCATCAGGAGACCTATACGTTCAGGTGAGCGTCAAAGATCATCCGTTGTTTCATCGCGACGACAACAATCTTTACAGCGAGGTCCCGATCAGCTTTACCAAGGCGACTCTGGGCGGAACTCTGGAGGTTCCCACCCTCGATGGCCGTGTAAAACTCAAAATTCCAGCCGAAACCCAGAGCGGTAAGATGTTTAAACTGCGTGGCAAAGGCGTTAAACCCGTACGAGGAGGCCCGGTGGGCGACCTGCTGTGCCGGATTATTGTGGAAACGCCCGTTAATCTCAACAAGAAGCAAAGAGAATTGCTAAAAGAGTTTGAGGGTTCGGTGGCCGATAGTGGCAAAAAACACAGTCCCAAAGAACATTCCTGGCTTGATGGTGTCAAAAATTTCATAGATGACATAAAGTTATAGCCACTTTATAAACAAATGTATAAAGTCGGCCTTACCTTGTACGCTGAGCCAATGAGCTCAGATTGAAGAGGAACTCATGAACAAATGGCTATCAAAATTGTACAGAAAAGGGTGGTTTAAAGGCCCAAACAATCTAGATGGATCCCGACGTCGCTTACTCGGCAGTCTGATTGCAGGTAGTGGTCTGGCGGCACTGGGGTCTTCTCAAATCGCGAAAGCGGAAGAAGAACTGCGTTTCCCGGGAGACCCTGCAGAACACAAGATCGTATACCAGTTTAATAAAGGCGACGAAGCCACTCAAAAGGCAATTTTGTTTTCGGTAGGCGCCATGCTGCGTAAATGGGGCGATAATGTTGAGATTGTCGTCGTCGCCATTGGCCCAGGCTTGCACATTTTGGCCAAAAAACCCAAACGCCCAGTATCAGAAGAAACGCGGGAGCGAGTTTCCAGCCTCAATGAGTATGGCGTAAAGTTTCATGCCTGCGGCAATACCATGAAGGCCCTGAAGTGGGAAGATAAAGATATGCTCTCGCTCGCTAAAGTGGTGGAAGTCGGCGCGTCAGATCTGATGGAATTGCAGGAGCAGGGATTTGCCTACATCAGTTGGTGAAAGACAGGGAAAAGGTTAAAGATAAAAGAGCAAAGTAAAGAAGAACAAAAATAAAAAGCTAAGAAGAAAAAAAGGGACAGGATGACAAAAATCGCGATTACCGGTGCCGCAGGGCGCATGGGCAAAACCCTGATTGAAGCTGTGCAGCAGGCGGAGGGGCTTTCTGTGTGTGCTGCCATTGAGCGTGCAGGCAGTTCAGTGATCGGTGTTGATGCTGGCGAACTCGCAGGCGTTGGCAAACTGGATGTGACCGTAATCGAAAGTATCGAAACAGCGCCCGAATTTGATGTGCTCATCGATTTCACCCGACCCGAAGTGACCCTGGCGAACCTGGCTGTTTGCAGGCAGCGTGGCAGCGCTATCGTGATAGGTACCACCGGTTTTGATGAGTCACAAAAAGCCGAAATAGAGGCCGCCGGCAAAGACATCGGCGTAGTGTTTGCACCTAACATGAGTGTTGGGGTGAATTTGTGCCTGAAGTTGCTGGAAACCGCAGCCAAAGTGCTGGGTGATGATGTGGATATCGAGATTATCGAGGCCCACCACCGTCATAAAGTCGATGCCCCTTCCGGTACGGCCATCCGTATGGGTGAAGTGGTCGCCGAAGCCCTGGGGCGTGACCTGAAAGACTGCGCGGTGTACGGACGTGAGGGCCGAACCGGTGAGCGCGACCGTAAAACCATCGGGTTTGAAACCATCCGTGCAGGCGATATCGTGGGTGACCACACCGTGTTATTTGCTGGTGAAGGCGAAAGAATCGAGATTACTCACAAAGCATCGAGCCGGATGACCTTTGCTGGCGGTGCAGTACGAGCTGCCGAATGGCTGATGAGGCGTGAGGCGGGTCTTTTTGATATGCAGGATGTGCTGGGACTGACTTCTGACTAGTTACCAATTGCTCATTAAAAGAAATTTTTAACGACTTTTTTTCTCCTTTTTTACCAAAAGAGGCCAATGTTTAGTGAGTTCCCGTAGACACTTGTGAGTGCAATGCAGTAAAATCAGCCCCGCTTGCGCAACGGCATTATTAGTCGCTTAACGCAGTTTAAGACCCCAATTTAAAAGCGGGAGGCCCCTAACCGGAGTCTCCCGCTTTGTACATGTGTCCCGCGGAGGTTTACTTGAGAAAACCGGCATTACTGGCCCTGGCGGATGGTTCGCTCTTTTGGGGTGAGTCTATTGGCGTTGACGGTCAAACTGTCGGAGAAGTGGTTTTCAATACAGCACTTACCGGTTATCAGGAAATCCTCACCGATCCTTCCTACTGCAAACAAATCGTTACCCTCACTTATCCTCACATCGGCAACGTCGGCACCAATGCCGAAGATGAAGAATCTGCCAACATCTGGGCCAGTGGCCTGGTGGTGCGAGATGTGCCTTTGCTCGCCAGTAACTGGCGCAGTGAATCCAGTCTGGAAGATTATCTGGCGAAAAATAAAGTGGTGGCGATCTCCGGTATCGATACCCGTCAGCTAACCCGGGTGCTGCGCGAAAAAGGCGCGCAAGCGGGCTGCATTGTGGCGGGCGACGACATTGATGAGACTGCAGCAATATCAGCGGCACAGGGGTTTCCTGGCCTACAGGGTATGGATCTCGCCAGAGTAGTTACTACAGAAACTGCTTACGATTGGGCGCAGGGAAGTTGGACGCTTGATAATGGCTTACCTGAAGACTCAAAAGACATGCCATATCATGTCGTTGCCTACGATTATGGGGGTAAACGAAACATTCTGCGCATGCTGGTGGATAGAGGCTGTCGATTAACCGTAGTGCCCGCACAAACATCTGCAGATGAAGTGCTTGCATTGAAACCCGATGGTGTCTTTTTATCCAATGGCCCGGGTGATCCCGAACCTTGCGACTATGCGCTTGATGCTATCCCCAAAATTATCGAATCGGGTTTACCCGTATTTGGTATTTGCCTGGGGCATCAACTGTTGTCTCTGGCCAGTGGCGCGAAACCATTAAAGATGAAATTTGGCCATCATGGCGCCAATCATCCGGTGCAAACACTTGATGGCGGTGCCGTGATGATTACCAGTCAGAATCATGGTTTTGCAGTCAACGAAGAATCATTGCCTGAAAATCTGAAAGCAACACATCGATCATTGTTTGATGGTTCT
>JAUWLO010000184.1 GCA_030613605.1 Gammaproteobacteria bacterium
GCTTATTGTCCATCAACAGGATGCACTGAAAAAATGACCACACACACACGCCCCTCCAGGGTGGTGATGGCCAGCAGCAATCCCGGCAAACTGCGGGAGATTAATCAGATTCTGGGTGGGCTGGGCATGGAAGTGATACCACAGTCTGAGTTTGACGTGCCGGATGCCGACGAGACCGGCCTGAGCTTCGTGGAAAACGCCATTCTCAAGGCCCGTCACGCAACGCAACTGACGGGGCTGCCCGCCATTGCCGATGATTCCGGATTAGAAGTGGATGCCCTCAAGGGTGCGCCGGGCATCTATTCGGCAAGATACTCTTCTCGCTCCGGCGGCACTGGAACGGGCACCACCGATGAAAAAAATCTGCAAAAACTGCTGCAAGACCTCAAGGATGTACCCGAAAACGAACGCACGGCGCGGTTTCAATGCCTGATGGTTTTCATGGATCATGCCCTGGATCCCACCCCGTTGATCTGTCAGGGCACCTGGGAAGGACATATTCTGTTTGAGCCCCAGGGGAAGGGTGGTTTCGGCTATGACCCGATATTCTACGTGCCCAGCGAAAATTGTGCCTCGGCGGAACTGGCACCTGAAGTAAAAAACCGTCTCAGTCATCGTGGTCAGGCGCTAACAAAACTACTGGCGGCTTTTCAATCAGCAGGCTGATTTTTTAAGCCCCCTTATATTATCTCTTAATCAAAGACGCCCATCTGATACAAAAACAAACCCACGGCAGTTAAACCGGAAGCAATCATAATAAAGACAATCAACAGGGCAATAACAGGGCGCATATCGGGGCAAATCTCGGCAGTTAGTTTGTTTCAATACTTTCTATTTCATTCGTCTATTTCAAGAATCTGTAGCGGGTTACTGCAACGAGGACAGTAGGTCCACTTGGGTAACTCATCCCGGGCTTCCATTTTTATTTCCATATTTTCCTGGCACACAGGGCAATCTCCCCGAACATGGTTGCGGGTATATTTCGCCTGAAAAGTGCGATACGCCATCCACGGCCCGGCAATAAAAAACCCTGGCACCAATATCCAGTGGGCAAAAATAATCGGCAGCGAACCCAGCGCAAGCAGCCAGAACAGACCCAGTTTCATCAAGGCACGTTTTACACATTCACTATGATCGTAGTGCGTGGTTTGCAAGGAACCGGACGTTACCCGTCCATCGTTGCCTTTAATGTGCACCGAGGTATTTTCAATCGTCGGCATAAAAGCCCTTCACATAATATATTTAAAAAGTACCCAGATGCGATTCTGACACCCGATTAACATAGAAACAACTCAACCAATCCTGTAAGACTATTGTCTTGATTTGTGACCAGGGCATGGTCTACCGTTGGAGCTATCCGTTACGCTGTGGGCTATCCAATCACGCTGAGGACTCCCGGTCACGCTGAAGACTCTGGCATAAAGAAAAGATAAAGTAGGCGCCAGCCAGAACAAAAAGCCTTTTTTAGTAAACACTCTTTTGGAAACCTAAATAATGTCTAAAATCTTAAAATTTTCCTTCATATCGACTGCAGCGCTGATGTTACTGGTCGCCGTTATCATCGGAGGCATATTCCTTTTTGTTGACCCCAATGAGTACAAAGGTGAAATAACTGCCGCCGTACAGGAGGCCACCGGTCGCCAACTCACCATTGACGGAGATATCAGCCTTTCCATTTACCCCTGGCTTGGCTTGTCTTTAGGAGCCACCCAGCTCAGTAACGCTAAAGGCTTTGGTGAAAAACCCTTTGCCAGCGTGGAATCTGTCGAGATAAAGGTAAAACTATTGCCGCTGTTTCAACAACGACTGGAAATGCAAAAAATTCGCCTGCATGGCTTGCGTGCCAGCCTCGCAAAAAATAAAAAGGGAGTCAGCAACTGGGATGATCTCGCGGCACACACGGTAACAACAGCGGATAAACAACCTGCAATCGAAACTCCGAAGGCCCAGGCAACACCAACAGACCCCAAACAAGCTATGGGTGCATTGGCAGCGCTGGCTATTGACGGACTGGAACTGGAAAATGCCTACCTGGAGTGGGATGACCAGCAGGCGAACCAGCACATTTTTATAAGCAAACTCACGTTACGCACCGGACCACTCGCATTACCCGCACCTGTTGATTTATCACTGTCACTGGATGTAAAAATGAACAACCCGGAGATGGATGGTCATGTGGAATTTTCGGGACAAATTGCATTTGATCTTGAGGCGCAACAGTATCACGCCAACAATCTTGACCTCACTGTAAAAGCAACAGGTGCGGGCTTACCCATCAGCCCATTCAATGCTCGTTTACTGGCCAATATAAAAGCCGACCTAAAACAGCAACACATCGACCTCAGCGCATTAACATTAAACACACTGGGCACAAGCATCACTGGCCAGGTCAAGATTACCGGGCTGGACAAGTCGCCAGCTGCTAGCGGTGCAATTTCGATTGCCAGTTTTTCCCCACGAGAGGTAACCAAAATATTGGGCATCGCCTTGCCCGACACCAGTGATGCCGCGGTACTGAATAATGTAAAACTGGACCTGGATTTTTCCGGCAGCATGGATGAAGCGAAACTGAACAAACTTGTTGTTGTATTGGATGACACCAAATTAACCGGCACTGCCAGCGTGAGCAACTTTGCAAGTCCTGCCGTACGCTTCAACATCAACATAGACGGGGTTGATGTTGATCGGTACTTACCACCAGCATCTGAAACACCTGCTGCTCCACCTCTCACTCCCGGCGTGGCCGCTGCAGCCGCGACGCAATTACCACTGAAATTGTTACGCGATTTAAACATCGATGGCAGCATTAGTCTGGGTAAACTCAAAATCGCTGGTGCGAATCTGTCAGATATATCTCTCGATGTTAACGCTAAAGGTGGACGAATAAACCTGAACCCTATAAAAGCCAACCTGTACAAGGGCAGTTACAAAGGCAGCATTGCCATGGATGTGCGGACAGACACACCAAAATTAAGTTTTATTGAAACACTACAGGGCGTCAATGTCGGGCCTTTGCTCACGGATGTTTTGGGCAAGGAACTGGTTTCAGGCACAGCTAACGTCAGCGCAAAACTCACCACCACTGGAACCGACCTGCCCACCATAAAGAAAACCCTCAACGGAAAAGCAAAATTTAGTTTTAAAGATGGCGCCGTAAAGGGCGTAAACATTGGCCAAATGATTCGCGAAGCCAATGCCAAACTCAATAAAAAACCGGCACCACCTAAAACCACCAATGAAACTGATTTTGCCGAAATGTCCGGCAGCGTTACCGTAACAAACGGTATCGTACGCAACAAAGACCTGGTAATGAAATCCCCCTTGTTGCGAATACACGGAAAAGGAAGCGTGGATTTACCCAGGGAGAAAATCAAATACCTGGTTAACACCTCCATTGTTAAAAGTAATGAGGGACAAACCGGCAAAGAACTGACAAAACTCAAATCGCTCACGATACCCATAAAAGTCACAGGCACTTTTGAAAAACCAAAATTCAGCCTTGATCTTGGGCCCATTTTACAGGCTAAGGCAAGAGAGGCGGTTGAGATAAAGAAAAAACAAATTAAAAAGCAGGTCGATAAAAAAATTGAGGGCGAAAAAAATAAAATTAAGAAGCAACTAGAAGACAAATTAAAGAAATTATTTAAATTTTAATCATGCAAAATCCTAAACTGTCTTTTGCAAGCTCATTTCAAAAAAATGTACTGCAATGGTTTGACCTACATGGCCGTAAAAATTTGCCGTGGCAACAGGATCGCTCGCCATACCGGGTATGGATAAGTGAAATCATGCTGCAACAAACGCAGGTGGCCACTGCTACTCCATACTTCGAACGCTTCATGGCGCGGCTGCCCACACTTCATTCTCTGGCGAATGCCGAACTGGACGAAGTCCTCAGCCTGTGGGCGGGACTCGGTTACTATGCCCGGGCACGCAACCTGCACCGTACTGCACAGATCATACAGGAGGATTTTGGCGGATCGTTCCCGCAAACCTTTGAACAAGTACTTTCTTTGCCTGGCATTGGGCGTTCCACCGCAGGGGCCATATTGTCACTTGCTCTGGGACAACATCACCCAATCCTTGACGGCAATGTTAAACGAGTACTGGCACGCCACTTCGCTGTGGATGGCTGGCCTGGAAAACCTGGCATTGCCAATATATTATGGGCACACAGTGAACAGCTCACCCCGCAGCCCCGCGTGGCCGACGTCACCCA
>JAUWLO010000025.1 GCA_030613605.1 Gammaproteobacteria bacterium
GCAATATATGGTTCAGATGCTCTGGCTGGCGTGGTTAATATTATTCTGAAACAGAATTTTGACGGAGCAACGGTTTCGCTCAGAGGTGGGCAGTCAAGATACGGTGATGCCAATGAGAGTGGAATTTCTCTTGCTTCAGGAATTAGCAGCAATTCAGGCAACATAACGTTTGTGCTGGATTATACAAAACGTGCTGAGGTGGGCCTTATTGACAGGGAATTTTCGGAAAGTGCTGATCACAGCGCAAAACAAGATGGTATCGATTTTACAAGTCCGACTTTCACTACTGCAAATGTACTAGAGAGTGCTAATCCCTTTGTTCCAGCTTTTGAAGCAGGAGGTGTTAACCCGGCGCTCTATGGCTTTTATGATTTCAATCAGGATATGTCTCTAATCCCTGAATCTGAACGATTAGGCATACTGATTAGTATGAATCGTGATATCACGCCAGATTTGACCTTTTTCTCTCAGATACTGGCAAATCAGTCACGGTCATTAACTTACCTGGCCCCCTCTGATGTTTGGGGTGAGGAAGATGGTGTGCAGGTGCAGATTGGCCAGGCCTTTAATACATTTGTGGATAGTGGAAATAACCCTATTGCTGTGTATCCATATTGGCGGATGGTCGAACTGGGGCGGCGTAGTCTTGAGGTAGAGACGGATAGCCATAGAGTTATTGCGGGCCTGGAAGGCGCAGTGTCCGACTGGGAGTGGGAGGGTGCTTTTAATTACAGCCGTTCCAGATCTGTGGTTACGGGGAAAAATTATGTTGACAGAATAGCTCTGATTGACGCAATTAATAGTGACGCCATTAATCCATTTGGCACTTCGCCCAATACTGCCGCTGCACTTGATAGTATTCGTGCCACCATAAGCAGGAAAGGCGAATCCGAGCAGTTTGGTATGGATGCGAAAGTCGTTAAAGAAATCACTGAAATGGAGAGCGGTCCTGTGATGCTGGCTGTTGGGCTGGGGCGTTTCCACGAGAGCATGCTGGACACTCCTGATGCAGCACAAGAACAAGGTCGCATATTAGGCCAGGGTGCCACTTCTGTTGATGGCGAACGTGATCGCACAGCGCTATTCACAGAAGTGAGTATGCCGGTAAGTGATGATATTGAAGTTCAGTTGGCATTACGTACTGAGAATTACAGTGATGTTGGAACTACAACAAACCCCAAAGTTGCGGTGCGTTATCAGCCGAGTTCGACCATGTTACTTCGTGCCTCTGTTGGTACAGGATTCAGGGCGCCATCGTTAACCGAACTTTATATAGGTGAATCGGTCGACCGTCCATTCCTGGTCGACGGTACCGTAGCGCCTACGCCTACTCAGTACCCAGTGGTATACAGTGGCAATTCAGACCTTGACCCTGAAACCTCTACCTCTCTATTTCTTGGCGGTGTTTTTGAACCGACGCCAGGTTTGGAAATCGGCGTAGACTATTGGCGTTTTGAGCATAAGGATGTGATTGATAATAACGCTCAGTTGATTGTGGATAATGAAGCATCTTATCCTGGGCAGGTTATTCGTCCTGGAGGACCAGGCACTCCGATTGCTGTAGTGTTCGCTGATTTTATCAATATCGCGGAGCAAAAAACCGATGGTATTGATCTGGATGTAAGCTATGGGTGGAAAGTTGGTAAAGGGAAATTGCGTCTCAAAGAAACTGCGACCCAATTACTGAGCTTTAAACGGAAGGTTTCATCTGGCCGATCATTTGAATCGCTTGCGGGTGAATACCGATATCCCAAGTTGCGTAGCAAGACAACGCTGGCATGGAATAACAACAATTATATGGCTAGCCTTTCTGCAAACTACATTGGCGGATACAGGGACAAGTATTATGGCCGTATTAGCCCAAATACTGGCGCTGTTGATACTCATGAAGTCGACTCTCAACTCACTTATGATATTCAGCTTGTCTACCATGTTGGCAGTATCTCGTCATTAACTGTTGGCATTGATAATGTCACTGATGAGGAGCCACCTTTCTCTAACAGCGAAGTGCAGGGTTATGACTTTGCTACTCATGATCCACGTGGAAGATTTTTCTACGCAAAATATACTGCTGAATTTTAATTTAGACTCCAGGGGCGCCAATTGGCGCCCCTTTTTTTAGTTTGGAAATATGTCTTATGAAAGTACTTATTAGTAGATCGAAAATTTTAGTGGCGTTTGCTTTATTGTTTTCTGTTGCCGGAAATATTTTTGCTGCGCCAGGGTTAAGCGATATCGTTAATACAGTTCAGTCTAGTAATAAAAGAGCTACAGCCTCACAAAAAAGGATAGATGCGCTCTCTGATAAAGCCCGGCAACTTTATGATGAGTACAGGCTGGTGGTACAGGAGACTGAGTCTCTTCAAACCTACAACCGGCATGTAGAAACACTGGTTAAATCTCAGAAAAATGAGTTTGTTTCATTGCAGAACCAATTGGATGAAATAGATGTTACTAGCCGAGAAATTGTTCCTTTATTGTTAAAAATGCTGGATTCTCTTGAGAAATTTGTTCAACTGGATATTCCGTTTCTGTCTGAAGAGCGCAGCAAAAGGGTGTCTGATTTACGTCATATGATGACACGAGCAGATGTGACGGTGGCAGAGCAATACCGGCGCATAATGGAAGCTTACCTGGTGGAGCTTGAATATGGGCGAACGATAGAGGCGTACGAGTCTGTGCTTGAGGCGAATGGAAAAATGCGCTCAGTCAATTATTTACGGGTAGGGCGCATCATGCTGGTATACCAGACCCCGGACAAGTCAGAAATGGGGGTCTGGAATAATGTATCCAGACAGTGGGATAACCTTGACTCGGATTATCAGGCTTCAATTAGCACAGGATTGCGAATCGCACGTAGACAAGCTGCCCCAGATCTTTTACGCCTTCCGTTGCCTTCTCCGGAGCGTGCGCAATGATGAATCGAGTTATCACATTGTTATTCATATCTGCATTGCTATTCCCGCTGAATGTTTTATCAGCAGATGCAAGCCCAGGTACATTGGATGAATTATTGAGCCAGGTTATAAAATCCTCACGTAAAGAGGGCAATATTAATAAGGAGCGCGAAAAACGATTTTTGGATGAAAAGCAATCCCGCCAACAGTTGTTGAGCACAGCCAGGCGGGTGTTAAAAAAAGAACAAAATAGAAGTGCTGTACTTCAAAGAAAGTTCGATGCCAATGAAAAGAAAATCACCGATCTTGAAGATCGCTTAAGGCAGCGCTCAGGCTCACTGGGTGAGCTCATGGGTGTCGTTAAGCAGGTAGCAGGTGATGCGGTTGGTGTGTTCAAAAATTCGATGATTTCAGCACAAGTCACCGACAGAGGTCTGGATGTTGCTGAAATTTCAAGCCGTAAGGTGCTGCCATCTATCACTCAGCTAGAGAGTATCTGGTACGCAATTCAGCAGGAAATGACCGAATCTGGCAAGGTGGTGACTTTTCGCTCTACGGTTGTATTGCCAGATGGCACAGAGAATGAAAGAGATGTAACGCGCATAGGTCCCTTTAATGTCATTAGTGAAGGCAAGTTTCTTCGATATGCAGCGGCAAGCGCCAAACTCGTCGAGCTGAGTCGGCAGCCGGATGGCAGTCACATGGATATGGCGCAAGACTTTCAGAACGCCAGTGGTGACCGTGCAGATATGATGCTTGATCCTACACGAGGCAGCTTGCTTGCACGGTTAGTAACAGTACCCAGCCTACTGGAACGCGTTGAGCAAGGTAAGGTTATTGGATACGCTATTGTCATGCTAACGATTATTGGTTTGATACTGGTAGCCGTGCGTTTTGTAGACTTAACGCGCATAGAAAACAGTATTAAAAGTCAGGTAAGTGCTGCTAAGGCTGATGAGAAAAATCCACTGGGAAGAATACTTGCGGTTTATTTAAAGAATAAAAAAATACAGCTGGAGACTCTTGAGAGAAAACTCGATGAGGCAATTATCAAGGAGGTTCCAGGTATTCAGCGGGGACTTCCTGTTGTTAAGATACTAGCTGTCATTGCTCCAATGTTGGGGCTTCTGGGTACGGTAAGCGGCATGATTGAAACATTCCAGTCCATCGCGTTGTTTGGCAGTGGAGATCCTAAAATGATGGCAGGGGGCATATCCCAGGCGTTGGTGACCACTGTTCTTGGTTTAGTTGCGGCTATCCCTTTATTGTTTTTCCATAGCCTGATGTCAACCAAGGCGCGACGCTGTATTGCTATTCTGGAGCAGCAAAGCGCTGGCATAGTGGCGAGACATGCTGAACAGGGGACAAATCCTTGATGGATTTCTTATCTCTTTCCGGTGGATTAGCCCAGTTTTTTGAATCTGGCGGCACAGTTTTATGGGTCATTCTGTTCGTGTCTATTTTACTATGGACATTGATTATTGAGCGTTACTGGTACATCAAGCTGGTGTACCCCCGTTCATTAGGTGTTGATCTGGCTGATTGGCAAAAAAGAGAGGACAAGGCGTCCTGGTATGCGCGCAGTGTGCGTACAGCTATTTTATCGAGAATCTCACTGGATTTGGTGCGATCCCTTCCGACAATACGTGTGCTGATTGTTTTGTGTCCGCTGTTGGGTTTGTTGGGAACGGTTACCGGGATGATTCATGTCTTTGATGTGGTTGCGCTCGAGGGCGCAACCAATGCTAAGGCGGTGGCAGATGGGGTATCGTTGGCGACCATACCGACACTGGCTGGTCTTGTGACGGCACTTTCTGGATATTACTTCAGTATACGTCTTAAACAACATACAGAATCAGCTTTGCAGCATGCCTCAGACCTTATGGTGGAGGACTTATGAGGCGACAAATTCAACTTCCTGATGATGAAAGTGATTTTGATATGACGCCGATGCTGGACGTTGTTTTTATTATGTTGATTTTCTTTATTGTGACCAGTTCTTTTGTGAAGGAGTCGGGAATTGATATCAATCGACCAGAAGCAAGTACAGCAACCATTAAGGAGCAAGGCAATATACTCATTGCGATTAGTGCGGCTGATGATATCTGGATTGATAAACGGAAAATAGATGTACGTGCAGTCAGGGCCAATGTGGAACGACTACATGCTGAAAATCCTCAAGGGGCCGTCGTTGTTCAGGCGGATAAGAATTCCAGAAATGGTGTACTTGTAAAGGTTCTTGATCAGGTAAGACTTGCAGGCGTAAGTAATGTTGCTTTGGCCGCAACACCACAGTAAGTATGATATGCGGAACGTTTATTCAGTATTAACTGCCTGTGGTGTAAGTTTTCTACTTTTTTCCCTGATGCAGTTTCTGGTGTCCGGCGGTGGCGCGAAATTGTTGGAAGTGCCGCCTGGTTCTACAATGCAGTTTATACGTCTGCAGCATCAATCCGAAACTCAGCTCAAACAACGTCAACTCCCCAAAAAACCTGAGCCCGCAAAAGAAGCGCCCGCCACACCATCGGTTATCCAGAAAAAAATTACCCAGCGACCGATTGCGAAACCACAATTATCCATGCCGGATGTGCCTCTGTTGGCATTCAATGGGCGTCCCTCCCTGGGTGGATTCAACAGCATGAGCATGGACAACGAGTTGCTACCACTTGTTCGAGTGGAGCCGAATTATCCACGTAAGGCCGCCAGATCAGGAACAGAGGGCTGGGTAGAGGTTCAATTTACCGTCCTTGAGGATGGCACTGTATCGGCTGCAAAAGTTGTTAAGGCAGAGCCTCGGCGTGTTTTTAATCGTGAGGCGCTCAGAGCCATTGCCAGGTGGAAATTTAACCCCAGGATAGTTGATGGGAAACCTGTCAAGCAAACAGCAACCCAGGTCATTCAGTTTAAACTGGCCAAACCATGAATACTGACAGGCATTTTACCAATTTTTCCATGCAAAGATTTGTAGCGTTCGTGCTGGCCCTATATTTATTACCGGGTCTGGCTGTTGGCGGCCTTCTTAGTGAAAGGACTTACAAACGTCTTGGCCAAATTCACAAGCTTGTAGACAAAAGTGACTATAGTGGTGCACTGGGTCGCCTGGATAAATTAATGCTCCAGTCTGGTGGTCGGGCTTATGATAAAGCAATAATTCAGCAAACTTATGGATATGTTTATGAGTCGATGGGGCAACCGGCCAGGGCAGTCGAGGCATTTAAATCCAGCCTGGAGTCAGGAGAATTATCGTCCACGGTTGTGCAGGGCATTAGGATAAATCTAGCTAGCTTATATTTTAGTTTAGGTAAATCCAAAAAGGCGTTGAGTGCATTCGTAGCGTGGTATGAGGATCAGAAAAAGCCAACACCACAGGCCCTTGTTTTTGGAGGGAGTCTTTATGCTGAAAATAATGAATATAACAAAGCGATCTCTTTAATCAATAAGGCGATAAGTATTTCCCGTAACCCCAAGGAAGCCTGGTACAGGAGAATTGCTGCCATATACGTGAAGATGGAAGATTTCTCTAATGCATCTAGAGTATTGTCTATATTGGTCGAGAAGAATCCATCTAAGGTATCGTATTGGAAACAACTAAGCGCCAGCTATTATTTTGCAGGTGACGAAGAAAATGCTTTGTCAGTAATGCTTTTGGCTTATGAAAAATTACTATTAAAAACTGAGAAAGAAATCATTGACCTTGCCAGGCTTGCTGCTTCACAGAATATACCTATTAGGGCCAGTCGGATTATGGAAATAGGGCTTAATGAGGGAGTAGTAAATAGGAATGGAAAACATATGGAGTTGCTCGGTAATATTTATATACAGGCTAAGGAATATCATAAGGCCATAGAATCATTTACACATGCAGCAGATCTTTCGAAAGAACCAGAACTGTATTTAAGAGTGGCAAATCTTTATAGCGATCGCCATCAGTGGGAAAGTGTCTTAAGCGTGCTAAATGAACATTTACCTGAAGAACCACATTTGAAGACACGTGGGCTACTACTAAAGGGTATTGCACTTTACGAAACAGGGAAAGTGGAAGAATCCAGACACATTTTCCAGAAAGTGTCTTCTCAAAAAGAGAGTGCAAAGCTAGCATCCACCTGGTTGGAATATATAGATTTATATCCTGTTAAATAGTAGTTTCTTGGAGGGGTTATGAGTAATCGAAAAACATTATTTTTATCACCATGCTTAATGTATAAAGATGACCTATTTGCACTTGAGGCATTGTTGCGTGGGAATCTTCCTGGAAAGGGTTATGATTTTCAAATAAGGGGAGTTGAGCATGGCCATGAAATTTCCGCAAAACCTTATCATTCATTAGAAGAACTATTTTCAGAAAAAGATCTTCCACGCTGCCTTGACCAGTTATCATTTGAGACCAAAGAGGTTGAAGATGGAGGCAAGCTAATACACAGTACCCGTATTCATCTTGATAAAAGAGTTTCAGATGTCCAGATTTTTAGTGATGATGATAGCGAATGGCTACAGGATATAAGTCAAAAATTAACAGACTTCATTAAGCAGCGGCGTCCCTGGTATTGGTTGATAGGAGTATCTATACCACCTGTCTTTAATGTGTCCCTTGGTCTGTCATTACTAATGGCTGTATTTATAATTGTAGCCAAAGTTGAGCAGGCATTTCTGTTTCCATTCATGCTTGTTGTTTCTGGTGGTATCTTTTTGGCGCTTGGGGTGACGAGGGTTATCTACAGGCATGCGCGAATCTGTATGTTTCAACGAAATGAAGATAAGCGGCCAAACTATGAGCTATTCGCGATATTGACGCACTTAACTGTTCTGGTAATTAGTATTGCCGGGTCAGTTATAATGACTTCAGGAAAAATATAGCTCCATGACTTATCTGGATGCCGCTACTTACTACACAGTCTTTCATGCAGATGTAGTAGAGCATCATTATGGTGTGAGGGCATCAACAATGGCTTTTGTATAGGCGGGTGCTGATTCATCAGGGGTAGAAATGCATGCGTAGGCGCCTTGTTCCTTCAATTTCTCTGACTGTATAGAGCTTAGGCTGGTCGCAATAATGCGTATAGAAGGATTAAGGGTCTTGATCAGATAGATCAGGGTTTCATTTCGGACCCCATGTAGGAATGCATTATTAATAGTAGAAACCACCACTTTGGCATTTTGTATACCGTAATGGCGAAGTGTTTCTGGGTTACTGAAATCACCGTAGGCAATTCGTAAGTCCCTACACTTTATTCGTTTGTGTTTATCTAGATTAAAATCGATGACAAGAATCTTTTTAAGAAGCTCCGGTTGTGTTTTTTCTAAATAAGAAACGATGGCTTCCGTATTTACATGTAATCCGAGAATGATAATTTCGGTATCTTGATGATCGTCTGAACTGGTTTCGGTTTGCGTTTGTTTATAGTTTTTGTCAGCGCGAAGTCCAAGGAAGCGAGATAGGAGCATGGCAAGCCGATAATTGTTTTTTATTCCAAAGGTGGAAAGAATAACCGAGAACAGTAGTGCATAGGATATAACCAGTTGATCGTGTTCTACTAAAGCACCATTTGCGATACCTACGGGTATAAGCAGCAGTCCAAACCCGCTTAGTTGAGACAGGTTTATGGGCGCAGCAAATGAAACAATAGGACCTTGCTTTGAGGCAAACAGTGTTGGCGCATACAAAAAGAGTCGAGAGCACATAACGATTGCAACCAGTACTAATGACTCCCCTATGATTGTAAGTGAGGGTGGTGGCAGGGAAATTCCCAGGGCCACGAAAAAGAGCGCCATAAAAAAATCTCTCAGGCTTTCGACTTTAGAAAATATTTCGGTGTGTTGAGGTAATCGACCAATGGTCACGCCTGCAATCAGCGCCCCCATTTCAGCAGAAAGCCCAATTTGAGCCATCGATTCCGCGCAAAGAAAACACCAGCCCAGAGAGATAAGCGTGAGCAAATCAGGCGAGCGAGACAGGTACGTTAGCACGCGAGATAAGAGGAACTTTGACACTAGAACGAATATCACTGCGAGGATTACACCACCGCCAATCATGATCAGTGCCGAACTACTTTCCGCATCGACTCCCTGGGATTTTACGTATGACAGAGCAACGATAGCCCATACATCTTCAAGTATCAGGGTGACGATGGTTATTTTCCCGGCCTGAGATCCCAGGTCAAATTTATCGCCTAGCAGTTTCACTACCACGGCAGTACTACCCAGTGATGCTGCTACCCCATAGTAAATCCAGCCTTCAGGATTTGAGGCCAGGCCGGGCAGGGAATAACCAGCTTGATACAGCCCCCATTGCAGGGCATAAATGGCGCCTATAGAAATCGGTGCTTGTAATATGATTGCCAGGCTAGTGCGAAAACCCAACAGACGAATTGCTGTTGGATCCATTTCCATGCCAATGATAAATAGTAGAAAAACAAGCCCAATATGAGAGACTTCGTTGAGCATGTGAACCGTCTGTCCAAATAGTTCACTTGCAAAAATGCCTATAAGTAGTCCGCTAGCGATATAGGCCAGTAGTGCCGGGAGTTTAAAGCGTGTGAAAAGGATTGTTAGTAGTGACGCGGTAACAATTGCGATACCAATAATAGAGACTAATCCGAGTCCCTCTGAGGTGCTGCCACCACCACCACTGGCAAAGGAAATATTTGGAGCAAAGCAGGCTGCAAAAACTGCTATTAAAATAGAGAGTCTGGACATCCTTTTCCGAAATTGAACAATTATTTCCACTACGGCGAGTATACAGACAGAGTCTTCTATAATGGAAGACCCTGTTTGTGTGAGGTCAATAACTAAATCGTCTGATCACAGCTGCTTATTAAACAAACACACATACCATGCTGTAACTTATTGAATAATATAATATAATCAGCAGTAAAGGAATCGTGATTGCTTATAGGTGAGCTGTGGTTATAGTTTCTCAATATGAATATACTTAGTTATTATGGGGAAAAGCCACCCAGGGTTTATTTCAGTTGGGTTAACATACTGACCAGGATAAAACATAAAGCCTGTGCGTAAATAAGGCCTTAAAAATATTAGAATAATCTGTTTGGGATGTTCAGGGGTTTTGTGAAATTCTGCCTAACGAAACAATATATGTAAAACAAGGAAGGGGGAGTTGTGTGTAAGGATAAATATATTGAAGTGATGCTGGCGTTGCTCGGTGTAGTCTTTGGAATGTATTTTATTTCATCGGCTTTAGCCGATGATGTAATACCCGCACCATCTGGTGATCCTCATTACACGGAAGTTGGATTTTTTGATATCCATGTCTGTAATTGGCCAAATCGGCCACTGTTTTTCTTGACGCTTTTTTCCAGTTATGAGCATAAAAATCTAGCGAAAGTAGAAATATTTACGCCAGATGGGACAACTATTGGCGAGCTTGATTTCAGTAATTTTCGCCTAATAGAACAAAAGGGCAAACCACTAAAAAAGGTGTTTCTTAAAGAATTTAAAATCCCCAAAAGCTCGGGCGATGGTTGGTATTATGCGCTCGCGACCATGAAAAATGGAAAAACCTATCGTGGTGAAGATTTTGTAGTAATGAGGAAGATGCATCGTGCCTCGAGTGTGGTGCCGAAACCAGGAGCAGAGGAAGTGTCGATGCCCAAACAGCTTAAATGGGATGCCGTTCCGGGCGCCAAACATTACCAGGTATTTATTAATGATTTGTGGGAGGGAAAACTTATTCATTCCTCTGCATTGCTTCCAAAGCCAGTGTTCAACGTACCTAAAGACTTGCTTCATCCTGGTGGTTATTATTCGTGGCGAATTCACGCCCGCGATGTCAATGAAAATGTGATTTTAGGAGATTTTAATCATGGTTCTTTGACTGGTCGAATGGAATTTACGGTAGCTGCTGAATAAAGACAACGACCAGGGAATAATTCGATATGTTATTACATAGGAGAGGAATTACTATTTTAGACATATTTTGCAGCGGTAGAATCATTCATGCTTGATCGAATAACAAATACGTTATTGATCCAAAAGAATGAGAAGGGAACCGTCGCCTACTTCCTTGTTTTATTTTTAATTATTGGTTGCGGTATGGCAATTGGAAGATCTTCTGCCGATGCCCTGTTCTTTAAGCGCTATGGCATTGAGCATTTGCCAGTAATGTATCTCGTGCTGGGCGGTGTACTGTTTATTGTAACCGCTCTATACGCCTCATTCACGGACAGAATCGCCTCTGAACGTTTCCTGAAGCCTCTTATCATTATTATTTCATCAGTACTGATCGCCTGTTGGATCAGTATGACCTATTTCAGCTCTGAGTTAGTTTATCCTGTCTATTTTATAGTCTACGAGGTGGTGTCTGAAATATTGCTGGTTCATTGCACGATTTACATAGCGCAGAACCTTGATGTAATGCAAGCCAAAAGATTAACGCCACTTGTACTTGCTGGTTGGCAAGCAGGCACTATCATTGGCGGACTTTTGTTAGCATCAACGGCCAAAATACTTGGTGTTCAGAATATGCTGCTTATTTGGGTAGCGCTGCTCATCGCTGCCTCTGTGATGGTATTCGTACACCACAAGAAAGTAGGTGTGTCTGTCTATTATCGACCGGGAAGAAAGGGGCGGAATCAACTCAAGTATGCTTATGAACAATTATATCAATGTTTTGTTTTTGCCAAACATTCCAGGCTATTGCGAGCAATGTCTTTTGCGCTATTTTTTATGGTGATCACATTTTATGTGCTTTGTTATTCCGTTAATCGCGTATACACCGAAACCTTTGTTTCGGAAGAAGAGCTTACAATGTTTTTTGGAATACTCGGAGCGGTTACCGGCACATTAGGTTTATTTATCCAGATCTTTCTCACAAACCGCCTAATTCGCAGGTTCGGCATTCGTAAAATGAATTTGTTTTTTCCAGCTGCCACATTATTCGCCATGGGAGGTTTGTTTTTTAGCTTTATATTACCTTTTGCTATTGTGGGTAGCCTGGTTAAAGATGCATTGATGCCAGCCTTGCGTAATCCGGTACGTACGTTATTTTTTAATGCAATTCCTACACATATGCAGGGTAGGGCGCATTCATTTTCAATTGGTATAGTTTTGCCATTGGCATTATCTGCTGCCGGCGCAATACTACTCTTAGCTCAATCTGTAGATAGTTCTGTTTACTATATAGGTGCAGGCATCATTACTGCCCTGGTGTATTTGATATGCAACATTTTCGTGAATCGCAGCTATTTATCCGCAATCATAACTGGGCTGCGAGAGAAACTGTATGTGCCAGACGAGAATATTGCTTTATCTCTTAAAGGAGAGGAGGGTGATGCGTTTGGTGTGCTTGCTCAGGCGAGCAAGCATGAAGATGAAGAGATTCGTTTTATTTCTGCAAAATCAATGCTTGAATTGTTCCCGACCCGTTCCGCCCCAACTGTTATAGATGTATTGAGCAGTTTGACTCCGCCTCTCAGAGACCAGTTGATTCGTTTGTTGTTACCGATGGAACCTCGCGAATTAAGGGATAAACTCTGGCAAGAACTGGATAATGGTGATACACACCTAAAAGCGACTGTTATGTATGCCTTGTTTAGATTGCGCGACAATAAAGCTAAAGAGCTTGCACAAAAAGCGCTTGACGATATTAATCCACGGATTAGGTCAATCGGCATATACGGTGTATTGAATTATCCTTTGGATGAGCTGAAAGATGATGCATTTGTACTGTGGAGAAATATGCTGGAAAGCCAGGATTTATCGAATACATTAGCGGGATTAGATCTTTTGTATCAATGGCCTAATGCTGATTTTGTCGATTCCTTATTAAATTTACTTCGTTCAGAGGACCGACGTATACAAATATCTGCATTACGGGTGCTTTCTGTTTGGCCAGAGAATTATATTCCAGGATTAGAATCATTGCTGACCAATTATTTATCAGCGGATGACCCAAACATTCGAGAAGTGGCTACAAATTGTTTGGTAAAACTTGAAGACGTTAAAAAAACTAAGTTGGCCAAAGATATGTTGGAAGATATTCACCCAGAAGTGAGAATGGCGGCAGCTAATATACTCTTTGATGAGGGTGTTGATGTGAAAACTTTGGCTAAATGGGTAGTTAGCAGTAATGGTTCCCCAAGGTCTCAGGAGGCGATGGTAAGACGGATTTTATCAATGAATGCGCCTCGTCAAGTCATGGAGACGCTCGCATACTGCTTTTCAGAAGATGCGATAAACATACTCGATGCTCATAGTGAGATTATCAAAATTAGAGAAGGAGACTCTAAGGTAACAGCTAACATGGTAATTCTCAATTATGCACTCGAAGAGCGGAGTCATGAGATAATTGATCTTTTGTTAATGGCAGCAAGCGAAATAGAAGATCCATTTACTATAGGTGCAATTCGAGCTGGTATAAGAAGTAAAGAAAGACAACATTGGGCAAACTCGTGCGAGGCCGTACGCTATATTCAAGATAAGAGGCTGGCTTCATCGCTAACTATTGTTTTGGAAAAGCTCGGGGAAGAATTGGGTTTTAATAAGAGTGTCAAGCAGACTCGGTTCTCTGGGCTCAGCTCAGTATTGGACTGGATAGGGAAGAAGAATGACCCATGGCTCTTACAATGCAGTCTTCAGGTGAGATAAAGAAGAAATAATATTATGGAAATACCAAAGAGTTCGCCTGAAATATTTGATCGTATTTTAATGTTAAAAAAATCACCTGTATTTTCCTCAGTCACTACGGAAAATCTTTACGTGGTCGCACAAGAACTGGTAGAGGCACACTACATGCCCAGCGAACGTGTGTTTGATATTAACGAACAGGGCGATCATATGTATGTTATACAGTCAGGAAAAGTAGGAATATCTATCGATTCTTCTCCGGAAAAGAAAAACTATGTAGCAGTATTAAAAGAAGGTGAGTGCTTTGGGGAAATGGGCATGTTTGATGATCTACCACGCTCAGCCACTGCTCACGTTATTGAGGAATCTGTTCTGTTAGTTCTTGAAAAACATCGATTAAAGGCGCTAATTATTCACTATCCAGATCTTGCCTTAGGGATTATACGAAGCCTCAGCCTACGTATAAGAACATCAAATGAAAGTACCATTCAATAGTGTGCCGTGAATGACTGCTTTATACTAAAAGCGGTCATCTATAAAAGAAGGCAAGGAAGTCTGAAAGTTAATATGTGCTTAAAGGGAGATAACCATGGCAGTTCGTGACATCGACAGCCTGCGCAAGCATCTACAATGGGCCATCGAGCTCGAGCATGCGACCTTTCCGCCTTATCTCTCTGCGCTGTATTCGATCAAGGAGGGCCATAATAAGGAAGCCGCTGAAATACTGTGCAGCGTGCTGATGGAGGAGATGCTGCACATGACCCTCGCGTCGAATATCCTCAATGCCATCGGCGGCAGCCCCCAGTTTGATAAGTCGGATTTCATTGCGACCTATCCCAGTAATCTGCCACACAGCGACGGCGCCATTCAGGTGCCGCTAGCGAAATTTTCCAGAGACAGCATCGAAACCTTGATGAGAATAGAGAAGCCCGAAGAGGAGGGCGCCCCACCGGAAGATAACAACTACGAGACCATCGCCCAGTTCTACAGGGCCATCGAAGAAGGGCTGATGACACTGTCCCGCGAGCTTGGGCCGGAACAGTTATTCTGCGGTGATCCTGCCAGACAGGTTGGGGCGGACAGTTTTAGCTACGGTGGCAGCGGCGGGGTCATCGCCGTCACGGATCTGGGGTCTGCGCTCGAGGCCCTGGAGGAGATCGTGGACCAGGGTGAAGGCATGAATCATGACTCGATCTGGGACGGCGATCGGAGCATGTTCCATCCTGAGCGCGACGAGGTTGGCCACTATTTTCGCCTGAAGCAGATTATTCTTGGG
>JAUWLO010000075.1 GCA_030613605.1 Gammaproteobacteria bacterium
AAGAAAAGGGCCCCGAAGGGCCCTTTTTGCACACTATTTAGTAAGGAAAATCAGGCCCTGACCAGGCCGTATTTGGTCATGGTTGTTTTCACCGAGAACCAGCCTACAACGATAACAGCCAGAGTCACCAGCACATCGATAATGGACGTCATCGGAATATGGTAAAACTCCGGTGATACCGATCCGGATATCCACGTGTAACGCTCAATCCAGGTGCCCAGCAATATACTGGCGCCTACAAACATGATGACATTGGGATTGTGGCGGTTAGGCGTCCATACGGAAAAGGTGAGAAATGGTATAAAAAACTTCAATACCAGGAAGGTCCACCACAGTGGCGCCAATTCATTCAACATCATGTTGTCGAAACGATGCATCTCTTCCGGCAAGCGGCCATACCACATGATGAGGTACTGGGTGAAATAGAAATAGGTCCACAAAATCGTGAAGGCCAGCATCATTTGTGCAAGGTAGTTAAACACAAAGGGTTTGTAGGGCTTAGTCACTTTTCCAGAGCGGTGTAACATAATCAGCACGATGGCAAAAAATGCCAGGAAAAAGTGAAACATACTGACAAACTGGTAAACACCATAACTTGCGCTGTGCCAGCCTGGAATCATTGTCATCTCAAAATCCCAGGCAATCATTGTACCGTACAGCACATACACCCCAGGAATGACCAGGGCGATATTACGGAAAGTACGGTGGACTTTTGGGTCATCACTAATGTCCGTTTTGTGTTGATACTTAATAAACAAACCAAAGAATCCCGCTACCACCAAAAAGCCAGCGATTTGGCGACCCACCAAAAACGTATAATTATGCCAACCGCTTAAATGGCTACCTTCATCATGCGCATCTGCAAGCCACTGAAAAGTATTTTCACCACCATATAACAGTAGCAACAACATAACGCCTGCTAGCGGGAACAAGCCCGCAAAAGATACCGCAAAGTAACGAACCTGGAATCGCCATTTCCCATTAGCCAAATGCAGGATAGACGCAAAGGTCACACCTGCCAGTGCCAGATACAGCACGACCAGAAAATTTGTGGTCAACACAGACCAGCTGCCAAAATTCTCCATTAACTGTTACCCCTTTTCATATATTCTTTACTTAACTGGCCATTCAATAGATTTAACTGCCGCAGCCGCAGCTGCATCAGCCTTTTTGGCCTCTACGATCATGCCAGTTTTAACGTAGTTCACGACATGCCAGCGTTCTTCTACCGTTAAATCATTGGAACCACCCTGCTCATTAGGTACGCCATACGCTGGCATGACATAGCTACCAAAGGAGATCGTTCCCCACAACCACCCTTCCGTTAATGATTTCTGCACATAATCATCAGTAAGATCGATAGCACCGATCTTTTGGCTGATCGGGGAATCAGCCTTACCAGCCAAACCATGACAGGCCGAACAATATATTCTGAATAATGTGCGTCCTTTCTTAATGGATTCTGCAGTGGCCATAACTGGATTCACCAGGTTTTTAGCTTCATCACGATTTGCCACCTTGGTAGGAATACCCATTACCGGCACCGAGCGCGATGGAAATGGTGTCATCACCCCTTCCTGCGGCTTAATGCTCGGTTGATTCATCATGTCCTGCGACCAGGGCCAGGCCAACGCCACAGACGGCATCGCCAAAACCACCAAAATTACACACAACTTTTTCATTTCACGACTCATCACGCAGTTGATTGAATAATTCATTGAACAACCTCTTCTCGAATTTCCAATACCTTGTGCTTTTGAAAAAGCTCTTTTACTGGCTCATCAAGGCTGCCATCGATTTCAACAATAATCGCCACCTGATCCAGGCTGACTTTTTCGCTGTACAACGCACTGCGTTTTTTAAGCAAGCCTGACAAAAATAGGAAAGCAAAAAACGTAAACCACACACCAAAAAAGATCAGCATCTCGTACATCAAAGTAAAATTCGATGGCAATGGAATTACTGCTTTACCACCTTGTGGCTGCACCAGGAAAGTCGCCTGTGCGCCTGACAAAAACAGGAAACCAAACGTCACGCCAAAAATGGCACCAAACAAAGTGAATTTTTGAATGTGTACTGGCCGATCGCCCAATATTTCCTCAACTTCCGGGTGTTCGATGGGAGACGTCATAGTGACATTATCAACCGTTAGTCCCGGCACTGCATTGCGGCGAATGTCCGCAATGGCATCATGCGCCTCTTCAAAATCGCTAAACAAACCCATTATTCTTTTTTTACTCATTTACGCACCCTCCCCGCCAGTCGTTTGAGTTACCGGTTTTGAATGGTCAGTCATGCGCGCCAGATCTTCTTCACCCGCAGATCGTTTGCGATGGAAGACCATTTCCTTCACCTCATACATGGATACCGACGGAAACACTTTAACGAATATCAGGAACAACATACCGAACCAGCCGAAACTACCAAACACGATAGCCCACTCAATAATGCTGCCATACATGACATCCCATTGGTGTGGTTCTTGTGACATAGACAGTGTCGGCGCCACAATCATCCAGCGTTCGAAGAACATGCCCAGATTCAAGAACAATGAGACCACAAACATGGTGGGCATGTGTCGGCGCAATTTTTGAAATGCCAGAGTAAACGGCAGCACGGATCCACAGAAAATCATGGTCCAGAATATCGGCGCATAAGGACCAGTCGCCTTGGCAATCAGCAACTCTTTGTTATACATATCGTGGCCATACCAGATGGAAGCGAACTCAATCAGGTTCAGGTAAGTCCACACCATGGCAATCGCAAAAGTCAGCTTGCAGGTTTTTTCCATGATTGCCAGCGTCATGTAATCCTCAAAACGGAAGAAATACCGCAGCAATATAAATAAGGTGATGATAGCCGCACAGCCAGAGTACAACGCACCCGCCACAAAATAAGGAGGGAAGCTGGTGATGTGCCAACCTGGCATAATCGACATCGCAAAGTCAGCGGAGACGATTGAGTGCACCGATACCGCTAATGGAATCAGGAAACAGGCCATCAATAAATAAATTTTGCGGAAGTGACGCCATTGTCTGTCACTACCCACCCAGCCCAGCGACAAAACGGTATACAATTTTTTACGCCAGCCAGAGGTGTTATCACGGCAGATAGCCAAATCAGGAATCATGCCCACAAACAGGAACAACATGGACGCGGTAAGATAGGTACTAATGGCGAACGCATCCCACACCAACGGTGAACGGAAGTTAGGCCAATGGCCACGATCACTGACATAAGGCAGCACCCAGTACAGGTTCCAGACACGCCCCAGATGAATCATCGGGAACAGACCCGCGGTCAACAACGAGAATGTGGTCATCGCCTCGGCAAACCGGTATATCGGTTTACGCCAGTCGGCATGGATCAAATGCAAGATGGCCGACAATAAAGTACCGGAGTGGCTCATGCCAATCCAGAATACGAAAGCCGCAATGTACATATCCCACATATGTGGATTATTCAGATTGGCCGTACCCATACCTTCGGTGTACTGAATGTATTCCGCCAGCACAGCACAGGCCACCATTGCAACACACACCGCCAGCGTTACCCAAAAGGCAGGACGTGGGTTTTCCATACTCTCCAACACATCCGTGTTGATTTTGGCCCACGCAATCTGTTCGTTAATATCTTTTTCTGTAACCATTGTCATTCTTTTTCACCACAAAAGTTATTTCACCACAATCGTTTTTCGCTACAGTCACCAGCGTTACGCTTTTTTTAAAAATACAGTTAAATATAAAGTTAAATATCTTCGCGCACTCGATCCAGGTACATTACCGATGGATCGACATTAAGCTCTTCAAATATACGGTAGCCGCGCAAATCCTTATCTTTCTTTGCAAGTTTGGTTTTTGCATACACACCACGCTCAACCTGATGTTTTTTCCATAATTTACTCACCACGCTGTTTTCATCCATAGTGTCACCGAACACAATGGCTGATGTTGGACAAGCTTGTGCACATGCTGTCATTACCTCGCCGTCCTGTACCTCACGATCTTCCATCTTCGCCTTGTCTTTGGCAGTACGGATACGTTGAACACAGAAAGTGCATTTTTCCATGACGCCTTTATCACGCACAGAAATATCTGGATTAAGCTGTTGCTCCATTGGTTCTGGCCAGGCCGATTCGTAGTACGAATAAAAATTGAAATAACGCACACGGAACGGGCAGTTATTCGAACAATATCGTGAACCGATACAGCGGTTATATACCTGCGCATTCAAACCATCTGGCGTGTGGTAGGTAGCAGCTACCGGGCAAACCGGTTCACAAGTTGCAGACCCACAGTGCTGACACATCATAGGCAGGAAGCTCGCGCCCTGCTCTGGATAATCTTTATCCTGCTGATCCCAGTAACGTTCAATACGCAACCAGTGCATGGCCTGACCTTTTTCAAACCTTTCTTTGCCAACCACGGCCAGATTATTTTCTGCATAACACGCCGTAGAACACGCATTACATCCATTACAGATATCAAGATTAATCGCCATCGCCCAACGATGTTCGTAATCGTGATGACCACCTTCTTCAGAACCCTTACGGTAATCTGACCAATGATTAAGAATATTATCCAAGGACATAATTAAGACCCCTCCGTACGACGAAGCTGTTCAACCGGTACGGTCGCCACCAACTTACGCCCTGCCTGACTATCACCGGAACCTGTTCCCATGCGTACAATAGACAATGAGTCCGCCGGACCGACACTCTTCACAGTGACTCGCGTGCTATACATGGCCAGCTCACCTGTTTTGTTATCTGTGGTTGCATCCAGAATTTGCAGAGGATTTACACCCAGACCCTTGGCATATCGCCCGTAAGCCTCATGCCCCTGCCCTAGCGGTACTGCCACCGCATCCACGTGCATACTTTTCAGTAAAACCACTCGCAATGTGACTGAACCCTGCGCAGAACTCACTTCCACTAAATCAAGATTGCTAATGCCCAATTTTTCAGCGGTAGTTGGATGCATCTCCGCCCAGGAATCCCAAACCACTTTACTGATCTGATCTGGCGCTTCCTGCAACCAGGGAAGGTTGGCATGACGGCCATCGTACAAACCAAGGCGCGGAGATGGTACTAGTGTTAAGCCATCGGCATTTGCACTTTCGCTAACCGGGTCTGCAAATGAAACAACCGTTGACTTCAACTTGCCACCTGAGGAAGCGACATCAATCACTCCCTTCTGCAAGGTGTTGTTCCAGAATTCATTATTGTTGGTCGTATTATTCTTTACAGCTGCTGGCATTGCCGCAAAAGCATTACGCAAATAAGCATAATAATCTTCGAACTTGCCATACTCATCGTTGTTACGCTGCTTGAGTAGACTCAACAAAATATCACCCAATCCTTTGGAGTCTTCATATAATTTTTCCATCAACGGTTGCTGCACGTGAATGGCGCTGTTCTCTGACTGCTGCATCGGAACTTGCGTACCCCAATCTTCCAGGTAGGAGGCCACCGGCAATACAAGATCAGCAACTTCGGTAGTCTCATCCATGAACTGTGAAATCGCTACCTTGAAACCAACTTTATTCATGGCTTCATTCAGTTCTAATGCCTTTGGCGCGCTATAAACAGGATTGCTACCGTAAAAAACAACTGCGTCTAATTTTTCGGCTTTAGCCGCTTCCGCAAATGCCAACAGGTCGGCTGTACCACCCTGTTTTGCCATTAATTGCGGGAATGGGAACTGACCTGATGATTCGATGGTTTTGCCTACATTACCCAGAATATGGTTGAGCATCATCACGGCAGCAACTGATGCATAACCATGCGCATGGCCTTCAACAGACGGTCCCGCCAACACCAGGCTTGGTGAGCGCTCAGTTAATAACTGAGCTACACGCTGGATACGATGCCCCGCCACACCAGTGATCTTTGCCACTTTAGAAATATCGTATTCGTCGATTAGCTTACGCACACCATTTGGAATACCGGCATCACTAACCTTAATTTTGTTTAACAACAAATTCGCCATGCCAAGAGCAAGAACACCTTCAGTACCCGGCTTAATCGGCAACCAAAGATCCGCACTACCACCAGTCAACGACATCTTGGATTCAATCTGCACTAACAAACCGCGCTCTTTCTTGGTGCGGAACTTTGCATACTGACCTGCATAATGAACAGGAGACAAACTCGCGCCCATAAAATCAGCGCCAAATGACACTACCATTGCAGCCTTATCAATACGCACTCGAGGATTCGCTTCGCCAAACATGTCACGATTAACTGCCTGCGAAACAGAGTTGTTTACCACTTCATGCACATAATGTTGTTTGGAACCCATGGCATCCAGATGATTGGAAACCAGCGCTGACTGATGACCACTTATGGTGCCGGTGAACCAGGCAAAACGGTCGCCACTTACAGCGCCCAGCTTTTCCTGCAACAGGGCCATTGCATTGTCCCAGCTTGTTTCAGTCAAAGTATCGCCATTGCGAACCATTGGCTTGGTTACACGATCAGGACTGTAATGCCCCTGCACGCCGGCCTGTCCCATCATGCAGATTTTACCGTTGTTCAATGAAGCTTCCGGGTTACCCTCCAGCTTTAATACACGACCTTCGCGGACACGGCCATGAATAGCACAACCTGCCGAGCACTGGGTGCACGTTGAGGCATACCAGACACCTACACCAGGTATTACGTATTCTTCCGGCATCAGGTAGGAAACAACTTCTTCTTTACCTTCTTCCAGCGTTATCGTGGTGGGAAGATCGCAACCAGTCAATGCTGCGCCAGCGCCACCCCAACCCATCGTTTTTAAAAAGTTTCTACGGTTCATCGTTCCACTCATAGTTAATTCGCTCTTTAATCTTTCTTAATATCCCGAATCTTGACGAAATACTGCCTGCCTTTTACTTATGGCATTTCCAACAATCGCCCGGCGCACCAAGCTCTTTATTTGCTATATGGCAACCAACACAAAAGCCCATATTCAATGGTTTCACTTTTTTCGCCACGGTCATATTTTCCAGCTCGCCATGACAAAACGCGCAGACTTCTTTTACATTTTCCACAGGGAAGTCGCGATCAAAAACCAGCTTCTTCAAATGTATTTCGTGAGTGAAATGCACAAAGTCTGGTAAGTCATGCACTTTTTTCCAGGGCGGCGGGGTTTTGTTTGTCCAAAACTCTGTTAGTTTTTTGATGCGGGGTTTATCGGTAGCAATGACCTTATGACACCCCATGCATTTACTGGTTGGCGGGATGCCGGCCACTTTGCTGCGACGCGCATAGGTATGGCAATACATGCAATTAATGCCATTGTCTTTTACATGTATGTTATGCGGAAATTCGATGGGCTGAGCAACATCCTCACCCTCGTGGGTGCCAGTGGGTGCATTCACATCGTATTTTGTGGCAATTGCTGCCGGTGCCAGCAACAACGCTACCATGCCGAACACCCATGCAAGCACGAAACCTTTACGATGTTGCACATTCAGATTAGCGGAACGGTTATTTGCTGCCATTTCTACCCTCGATACACTTATTTTATTATTCGTAAAGCTGCCTAGTTTGTATCGTTGCTATTCATTGCAACTAACTTACAGCAATCATGACAAAAAAATATCGGCCCTGTCAGCCAACGTTCTGACAAGGTACGGTATTAATACGTCATTTGATTTTTTTTGGCTTCCGCCGCATCAAGCCAACCGAAGCAGCTCGTTCTCCCTTATTATGCTTCCAGGTAGTTTTTTCTACCCTGTTATATTTATTACCGATTGCTGCCAGACTACTACGACTGATGTCAGCTGTCGCCTGGCAATCGCTCTCCCCTAAGAGCCGGACAAAACTCTGCCAAAATCTGTTTGTATCCGTTTGCCTATATAAGAATATTATTATTAATCTAAATAATGGCAGTTATTAGATTTATCTATGGCTGCTGATGCTAGACCAATCTCGTCTAACGTGTCAACGAAAATTGAACAGAAACACTCAAGATTTATTTCAGATGAAAATCACTGCGTTATGAAAGTGTGATCACAATTGAAACAGTGAGCTTACGCACCTAACATGAGCACAAGAAATGAGCACAAGAAGTTTAGTGCGAAACTTATATGAGGAATGCGAAAACAAAAAGGAATAAATTAAGAAGACATGCATCAAGCGCCTATACGAACCGCCAAAACATCACAGGGCGCGTTGTGCAAAACGGCATTCGCGGTAGAACCCAGCAAGCGAGAAAAACCATGCCTGCCATGTTGCCCTATGACGATTAGATCCACCTTCCCAGCTTTAGTGAATTCGATAATCTCCGCCTTGGTGGATCCAGAAATAACGTTTTCAGAAATTTGTTCCAGATCTAAATGAGACACCAACGAAGCAACCGCTTTTTTCGATTGCTCGACGAGTTGATCTTCAATTTCCTGCTGCTGAGGAAGCACCAGCTCATTGGCAAGATCGATAGGAATATATTCAACAACGTGTAACAGGCTAAGCTTGGCGCCATATTGTTTGGCTAACTCCACCGCTCGTGAAGCTACCGCCAGGTTCTCTCCGCCCAAATCAACGGCGCATAAAATATGCTGATAACCGCTCATGCCTTCTCTCCTTTAAGTTGCATACACCGAGTGCCGCGTACACCGCGATCATAGGAACCCACAGCAAAAAAGTGCCCTGCTATACAGAAGTATAGCTAAGCAGCCTGGTCCTGGGCGTTTTTATGGAGCTTATTTACTTTGGCACGCAATAATTTAAGGTTGTAATCTTCTTCCGGGTGGTAAACATCCAGCTGTTTTAATAAGTGCTGCGCTCTTGCCTGATTACCCGAATCAATCGCCTCTTCTATTAACACTTTTATTCTATCAACCTGCTTATTAACCTGCTTCACAATCAACCGAGCCACCTTATCCAGTTGTTTCTGATCATTGATAGCAGAGTAATACCCGGCCAAAGCCCGTAGTTGCGGTAATGCCGGTGAAACACGTTTCACCAGTGCATCTAATTGGGTGCCTGCTCCTTTAAGATTAGTGCGCGCCAAC
>JAUWLO010000058.1 GCA_030613605.1 Gammaproteobacteria bacterium
GGCTGGTCACAGACCACGTCCTTCACGCAAAGCTCCTCCCAGACGGCCCAGGAACAGCACTCACGCTACCTGAAAGATTCGGCCACGAAGACAGAATCGGCGGCCAGCGGCACGATCTCGCTAGGGTTGCGGGCGACAAACCGGGGAGTTTCCTCCTACGAACTGGACAGCCTGGGTCTGACCATCCTGCAGTTCCAGCAGGTGCGCCAGGATGATGTGACCACCCCGAGTTTCAAGACGGTCGCTACGCTGACCCCGGATCTTCAAGGTGTCACGCTCGCCCCGGGGGATACCTCGCCGCTGCTGAGGCTCGCGGCAGAAAATGTGAACGCGGAGCTCATCAAGGAGTTCCTGGCGAATCCGACGACACTCTATTACGAAACGGCGGCATTCGAGCTGTTATCCATAGACGGTATCAACTTTGATTTCATCACCGAGCAGACCTTCGCGCGCACTGCATTCGTCGAGATTGATTTTGGTGACGGCAATATCGAGCGCTACCGTGTCGCCACCAATGTCCGGCGCGACGAAAATTCGAATTTCATCGGCGTCACCCTGGGCCGGGTCATGCAGGACATCCTGAAAATTCCCTACACCACAATCGAGAATCCTGACCAGCCGGGACAGATGTTGCTGGCCAGCGTGCGTGGTATCACCAGTTCGCTGCCTGCTTCCGAGGACAGCATCTGGGTCGTCGGCACCTCAAGCGAACAGGAAGGTGCCCAGTCGGTCAGTTTTGACGACATCGTCCTTGCGGCGGGTGACTCCGTGCGACTGCTGTTTCTGGACGACAACGATCAGGACGGCATCTACGATCTGTCCGAGGAGCTGTTCGGTAGTGCCAAAGACAATATCGATTCGGATGGTGATGGGCTGAGCGACAGGGAAGAGGTGGTTGACGGTTGGGAAGTCGGACCGGTTTTACGTGAAGATGATATTGGAGACATTGTCACCGTGACCGAAGCTTATTTCGTGTTTTCGGACCCGACGTCGGCAGACGCCGATGGCGACGGGCTGACTGATCAGGAAGAACTCGTGGCCGGCACCGACCCGTCCAATCCCGACACCGACGTGGATGGTCTATCAGACGGATTCGAGGTCACCAACGACGCGGGCGGAGAAGGACTCGCGCTGAGCATTGCCCCGCGGTTGCACGTGAATCAGCCCATGGGTGGCGGCGGACCGGGGACGAGCTGGGCGACTGCCTTTGGTGAACTCCACGATGCCCTGGCCGACTTCCGGCAACGACGCCTGACGCCTGAGAAAATAGATGACGTCTGGGAAATCTGGGTCGCGGCCGGCATCTACATGCCGACGCTGCAGACGGGGGATCCGGCGACCGATCGCATGGTTGCTTTCACCCTGAATAACGATACGCCGGTCGGCGTCTACGGCGGTTTCTCCGGCCTCGAGAACAAGCGCGATCAGCGTAATGCCAATCCGTTGACCAACGGCACGGAGTTGAGCGGCGATCTGGCGGGCGACGACGTCGTCGGTGATGCGGCGACGCTGGGCGAGAACAGCTATCACGTGGTGACCATCGTGCCGTCGCCGCCTGGCGCCGGTGAACCGCCTGCCGCAATCGACACCGACGCAGTGGTGCTGGACGGATTCATCATCACGGCGGGCAACGCAGACGGCGTCGCTTCCGCCGATCCGCCATTTACGCCGGATTACGATCGTGGCGGCGGCATCTACGTATGGGGCGGCAGTCCCCGGATGGAAAATCTCCAGGTACGGCTGAATCGTGCAAGTCCCGCGCTACCGCTGACGTCACGCTATGGTGCCGGCGGCGGTTTGTTTGTGGCCGACAGCACGCTCGCAGTCAGCAGCAGCGTCTTCTCCGACAACGAGGCCATCAGCGGCGGCGCCATGGCGAGCTTCGGGTCACGAGCCGAGATTGTTGACAGCACATTCATCCAGAATCATGCAGAACGTGGCGCGGGGGCCCTGTGGATCGAGGGCGCCTCACCGGATGGGGAGGGACTCTTGATTAACAGTTCCGACTTCATCCTGAATGATAGCGTAGCGAGCGGTGGCGCGATCGTGATCGCATCCGGCACACACCGAATCGAAGACAGCGAATTTCGCCGCAACGTCACTACACTGGAAGCAACCGACAGCACCACCGCCGGCCACGGTGGCGCCATCTTCATATTCGGCGCGCGCCTCGACCTGGTGCAGTCGCTGTTCTGGAACAATGAAGCGGCCGGCCGGGCCGGTGGACTGTACGCAGTCTCCCCGGCGCCGGGGACCAATCTCCCGGATACGGAGGTCAACCTCATCAATTCAACCTTCGGCGGGAACATCGGGCGTAATAGTAAGAGCGTGATAGACTTATTTGGAACATCTACTATTGCTAATCACTGGTGCGAGGCGGGTGGTGGCGTCTTCGCCAGGGACGCGAGTTTAGTGGCGGTAAACAGTATTTTCGCCCGAAATATCGCAGAGGGTAGCGGACTCGACGGAGGGTTTGCTGATCCCAATGTTATTGTTATCCAGTTTATTAGTAATCAAGAGCAGTGCCAGGACGGTCGGCAGATCTACTCAGAACGATCCCCCTGGGGCAGACGCCTGGGCTTTATGAACACCAGCTGTGTACAGGATCTAAATCTTTTCACCGGCTTCGGCAACGTGGACAGCAGTGATACGGTTGACGATAGCACGACCTTCATCAATCCGGACAGCGGGGATTTGCGCCTGCAGCCGGGTTCCAGCTGCGTCGATGCCGGCAACAACTTCATCGACTTCGATTCCTTTGAACCCGGCTTCCAGTTTGCACCGGTGACCGACATTAACGGTCTCGGACGGATCACAGACGGTAACGGCGACGGCGATGCCATTATCGACATGGGTGCGCACGAACTGCCCGCACAGTAGCGTGCCATCTGATCAAAAAGGCGGGGGGCTGCATGCAAAACAGTCCATACCGGCGCAGGAAAGCACCCTATGGCTCAATTTAATTACGGTACGTTTCTCTTGAGCGTAAAGGGTGGCCCGAAAAATGAAAAAGAAGCATAGGAGTGGAGAAGAAAATCCAACGCGGGTGGATATTTTCTAGCTCAAAGTGTGCTACAAAAACACAATAAGCTTTAGCCTGAATGCCCGTTATGTGCCGAAAATACTCTGCCAGCACAAATAAGCGAAGGTCCGTTAATTATAAATATTCTACTGTTAGCAAAATTCGTTTAAGGCCCGCTTATGATTGCACAGGGAAGAAATCCTGAGAGATATTAATGTCTTCTTTGTAAATTAGGGCATTTTTTCATAGAAGACGTTCAAAGTTTATAGCTCTTCTTTGCCAGCCACCACAGAATAGACATTAGGGGAATTCACTGAAGGTGAAAAATTGACCCAAAGCGGTCATATGCAAATGTCATATTCTGTGTTGTAACATAATTTCACTCAGCGAAAGCGTATTTCATCCACCCCACATAAAAATAGTAAAACTCAGGGAACAGGATAAATATGTTCTCATTTGGTCATTATTTAGAATAAATCATCGCTAATCGATTGTGGCTTTTTATATTATGATTAATTGCTTATTATACGGTCAATATTTTTTGAACTTGCTGCTTAATGGGGGCGCAAATGAATGATCAGATAATTGTTATTAAAGATGTATTGCTTAGTATGAATGGTGGTCCCTATATATTAGCTGCCGTAATTTTGGCCGCAAGTTGGTTGTCTTATTTATTTTCTTGTCGAATTATTCTTGTGTTGTTAAGGAAGTTTTTTAAACAAACCGCTACACATCTGGATGATATTTTAATCGAACAAGGTGTGCTTAATCGTTTGGCTTTCGCTGTGCCTTTATTGGTTATTTATTTGTTTTCGGATTTATTCCCAGATTACAGTCACGTTATTCAGCAGTATTTATCAGCTTTGCTAGTTATAGTTTTTATTCTTGTTGTGAATGCTACGCTTGATGCGGCTAATGAAATTTATAGCAGAAGTAAATTTGTTCACCAGTTGAACATCAAAAGTTATTTGCAGATTAGCAAACTTATATTGAATATTTTGGCGGGTATTGTTGTTATCGCCATACTAATCGATAAATCACCGATATATTTGTTAAGTGGTATTGGTGCTTTAACAGCAGTTTTATTATTGATATTCAAGGATACGATTCTATCGTTTGTTGCAAGTATTCAGATACATTCAAATGACTTGTTTAAAATAGGTGATTGGTTGGAGGTGCCTCAATTTGGTGCTGACGGTGACGTGATTGATATAGCTCTGCACACGGTGAAAATACAGAATTGGGATAAAACGATTTCGATAATTCCTGCGCATAAGTTAATTGATTCCTCATTTAAAAACTGGCGCGGGATGTCAGAAAGCGGTGGTCGTCGCATTAAACGTGCCATATTTATCGACCAAACCAGTATTCATTTTTGTGATGAGAAAATGATTAATAATTTCAAGTCTATTGAATTGCTTGCACCATATTTGGAATCAAAAATATCTGAAATTGATGCGTCTAATTCAGACAAAAATATAAATATGCAGACGTTGGTTAACGGCCGTCGATTAACCAATATTGGTACGTTTCGTGCGTACATAGAGGCGTATTTAAAGAGTCATGCCATGATTCATGATAAGCATACATTTCTTGTACGACAACTGGCGCCGAGTGAAAAGGGTGTGCCTATTGAAATATATGTCTTTACCAACACCACCGATTGGCTGGCTTATGAAGCGATACAATCGGATATTTTTGATCATCTGTTGGCGGTGTTAACTGAGTTTGATTTGCAAGTTTTCCAAAATCCTACGGGAAAGAATTTTGAGCAGTTAAAACATTAGTGCTTTTTAAGAAGAACTCAGGAGCAAACCAATGAAAAAAAGGTTTGTAGCAATGTCGCCTTATGATTGATAACAGTCACTGACTTCTTATATTACGAACGTCCGCTTTGTACCGTACTTTCCCTGTTGATGTAAATAAATGAAGTTCTGCTAACCAGGATACGGTTAGTTTTGCGTTAACGGACCTTCGGTAAATATACTTGAAGGGAAAAACCCGACCCGAAGCGGACATTAATATTTTCTATAAGTGACAATTTTCACTTACATTATTCAGATAAGCCGATAGTATATTGGGAATATTTCAATCCGATATGCGTCTTTTATTGTGTCGCTGAAGTTTGACTAGTGGTCAAGGGTAAAAATATGTGGATAGTCCAGTGCAAACCCAATAAAGATTCTCAATCATGGTCTACTCTTGGCTCTTACGATAATAAGGCAAGTGCTGTCATCCATGCTTATCGAGTGACGGGTGAGTGTTTTATGGTAATAGTTACAGACCCAGATGGTAACGTAATCTGGGATAATTAATAGAATGTCCGCTTTGGTCGGTAAGCGACCTCTGAGCTGTAATTGTTACTATAAATTACTTGAAGGTAGTTAACCGACCCATATAGGACCTTCATGACTAACGTTTTTGGTGGGTCGATACCAACAACTTCAACAAAAAGGTGGAATAAAGTAGGTAGTGAAATAGTCTCCTATAAAGGAGTCGGCTAAATGGCGATTGTTGGATCGGACCTTTACGCGCCACACTGTATGTGGCGTAAGTAGACTTAACAATTGCTATTACTCTATGAGGTTTGCAATCTCAGGGATCACATCGAGCGTGCTTGCGAACATGCTGGAAGCATACACACTAATAACAAGCGGGTACGGGGGGTTCATGAATAACAAGCGGGTACGGGGGGTTCATGCAACGATTTATAAGGCCGGCGGCCTCGTTTGAAAAGTGTTGCAGGGTGAAACCCATTTCGCTTGCCGTGGCAGCCGCTGTGCTGTGTTGCGGGTTCCCGGGTACAGCTTGTTTCGCAGAAAATATTCCCGCACCTGCTGAATATACCCGTGACCTGGCAGATCAGATGAAAGGTGCAACGCAGTATCACGTCGCACCGGATGAAGACACCATCCCCAATGACAAGTATGGGGACGATGTGCGGCTTGGTAAGAAGATATTCACCGAGACCTACAAATATGGCCGGCGTTACACCGGTAATGATCTGAGCTGTGCGAACTGTCACCTGCAAGCCGGCCGCCAGCCCAATGCAGGTCCCATGTGGGCTGCCTACGGTATGTATCCAGCCTACCGGGAAAAGACTGACCGCAGCAACTCCCTGGAAGAGCGCATTCAGCAGTGTTTTCAGTTCAGCATGAATGGCTTTGCACCGGCACTGGATGCCCCCGAGCTACGCGCACTGGTTACCTACATCCACTTCCTTTCCAAAGGTGTCCCCATCGGCGTGGAAATGCCTGGGCGGGGTTTTCCGCAGGTAATCAGGACGGGCAGTGACCCCAGCCCGACGCGCGGCGGTGATGTCTACAAGGCAAAGTGCACAAGCTGTCATGGCGCCGATGGTGCGGGTGAGAAGAAGCCGGGTGGTGGCTATACCTGGCCGCCACTGTGGGGCATGGATACCTACAACAAGGGGGCGGGAATGGCCAAAAACGCCCTGCTGGCCGGTTTCATCAAGGCCAACATGCCGCTGGGACAGCCCTGGTCACTCACCGATCAGGAAGCACTCGATGTCGCCGCCTACATTAACCTGCAGATCCGGCCATTCGACCCAAGGAAAGGATTGCTAAAGGGACTGTTTGACTGATGAGCGGTGCGGGCATCAGAGCGATGTTTTCATCCGCGCTGCTACCCTTCATGCAATGGTTGCCGGCCATCAAGCCGGATACCATCCGGCCGGACATCGAGGCGGGCATGATTGGCGCCATCCTGATTCTGCCACAGTCCATCGCGCTGGCCACGCTGGCGGGTATGCCGCCGGAATACGGTATCTATACCAGCATCTTCCCCGTTATCTTTGCCTCCCTGTGGGGTTCTTCCTGGCATACCCTGTCCGGACCCAACACGGCTGTTTGTGTGCTGATTGCCTGGGCGGTCGCACCGTTTGCCAGCGCCGGCAATGAGTATTACATCGGCTATGTGCTGGCACTGACGTTGATGGTCGGCGTCATTCAGCTTGCCCTCGGCCTGTTCAGGCTGGGTGCCGTGCTGGACTTTATTTCACAGACAGTGGTTAGCGCCATCGTGCTGGCAGTTGCGCTGATCATCATCGTCTCCGCCGGTAGCGCCTTGCTGGGGGTGTTATCCAACCTGGGTGAGCCGTTTTTTGTTCGGCTCTACCAGGTCGTGCACGATATTCCGCGCGCCAATGGCTATGCACTTGCTGTGGGCGTCAGCACTATCCTTTCCGGATTGCTCGCACGGCGTTACTGGAGGCGCTATGCACTGGTTATCGCCGTATTCGCCGGATTGCTCGCCGCCAGCTTGCTGAACCTGCTGTATGGCCCCGCAACCACGCAGATTGAACTGATCGGGAACCTCTCTATCGTCCTGCTGCCTTTCTCATCACCCCTTTTTGATCTGGAATCCATGTATGTCCTCCGGGAGCTGCTTGGCAGTGCCTTTGCCATTGCCTTCCTCGGGCTGATGCAGACCGTGGTGATTTCCCGCTCCCTGGCGGAGAAGTCAGGCCAGCGCATCGACACCAACCAGGAGATCATCGGACAGGGTATTTCCAATGTCGTTGCGCCTTTCCTGTCGAGTTTTGCCGGCTCCGGTTCCTTCAACCGCAGCGCGGCACACTACGATGCCGGTGCACGCACACCCATGGCAGCCGTATATGCCTCCGTGTTTCTTGCGCTGATCGTGTTTGCGGGCACCCGGGTGATTGCCTACACCCCCATGGCGGCAGTGGCCGGAGCGCTGATTCTTGTGGGCTACGGACTGATCGATATGAAGGGCGTGCGCAACATCCTGCGCACCCGTCAGGAATCAGCCATCTTTGCGCTCACCTTCATTACCGCGCTCGCTCTGGGCCTCACAGTCGGTGTGTTCGTCGGCCTGCTGCTTTCTCTCCTGGTGTACCTGTGGTACGCCTCGGTACCCAATATTCTGATTGAAACACACATCGCCCGCGACGGCCGCCCGGTCAGCGTGGTAACCATCGATGGCAACCTGTTCTTCGGTTCTGTACGGCACGTTGAAAGTGCCCTTTCAAAACTCGGTGAGAAGGATGACAACAATATCCTGTTACTGAGAACAGACCATTTGACCTACCTGGATGTTCCGGGCGCCATGATGCTGGCTGCCGAGGCGAACAGCCGTGCTGGCAAGGGTGATGAAATCTATATCTATGTAACCAGAAGCGACGTGCACAGTGTGCTGGAGCAATCCGGTTGCCTGGATGCATTTGGCGCAGACCATATTATCCAGCAGGGGCTAGATCACCCGATGAAGAGCCTGATTTACCCCAATCGGCCGGGTGGCTCTGCGGGGGGACAACTGAGCACACTCAATACTGACCAAGAGGAAGAAACCATGGAAGCACTCGCAAGGCGACTACGCATGACCCGTTTACTGGGTCCACTGTCGACACAACAACTGACCAGCCTGCTGGAACAGAGTGGCATCACCACGGCGCATGCCGGTGAAATCATCATCAGGGACAGTGACGTGATGCACGACCATATCATCATGGTCGAAGGTGAACTGGAAGCCCAGCGTTCCTGGTCTGTCGAGAACGGCAACGACCAGAGCTATACCTGGACGATCAAACCTGCTGAAAACGAGGAGAGCTTTGCATTCCTTGGTGCGGCAAACAATATACGGGCACGCGCAGTGACCGATATCCGCTACATCAAGGTCGATGCAGACAGTATTGACATGCTGCTTGGCTGGAGCCAGCAATTTGCGGAAGACATGGAGAAAGATCCCGAACTCAGTCGTCGCATGAACCTCGTCAAGCAGGTCACGATCTTTCACGAAGTTCCGCTTGAGAATGCCAGGGAGGTATTCAGGCGCATGTACCCAAAGGAGGTGCAGGCCGGTGAGACCGTCGTGGCGGAAAGAGAGAAAGGCGACTGCTATTACCTCATTGACAGTGGTGAGGCCGAGGTCATGCGCACGGACCCGTTTACCGACGAGACCAGTTGCGTGGCAAAACTCGGGCCGGGCGATGCTTTTGGGGAGGAGGCGCTGTTGCGAGATGCCTATCGCAATGCCACGGTTACCATGACGACACCGGGCACCTTGCTGGTTCTGGACAAGGTTGATTTTGATGAACTGATCAAATCCAACCTGGTTGAGGAAATCAGCGCGGATCGAGCGCTGGACATGGTCACTCAGGGTGAGGCCCGCTGGCTCGACTGCCACTATGACATGGAATACGAAGAGTCGCGGATTTCCGGAGCCCCCCTGATCCCGTTGGACCAGTTACGCTGGGGTGTTCATCAACTCGACCCGGAAGCAACTTATATCGTTTACTGCCGGAGTGGTAGCCGCAGCAAGGCCGGTGCGTTTCTGCTGCGCGAACGCAACATCAAGGCTATGTCCATGATTGGTGGTATCCGTGATTGGCCGTATGAGGTCGATGTTTCTCCCGTTGATGTGGCCTGAGTGTTGGAGACTCAGTTATCTATAACCATTTTTTCACGAATAGCTACTTTAGGGGGGCATACTAGCCGCCTTTGGATCGACTACTGTCCATCTTCATCGAGATCTAAATGTCTGCCTCCAGTTTAACCTGTCGTTCGTATGTATTCTGCGAATGACTCGTTCTGGCCGGAATTTCTCATTCAGGTGACTTTTACGATGGTCTGTTATCGCAAAATATTTTGATAACAGACTTTCAAATGTTTACATCGACAGGGCAAATGCGGCCCTTTTTGGACTGTCACAAATATTTACAATCTTGAAAATCGCTCTAAAGCCGCACTAACGCTGGCTTTAACGTACATATGGCGCTTACCGACCCATAAGAGACGGCCGATAACTGTAAATTTTTGTGACGATTTGGACCTGTGAACTAGTTGTTTTTATACAATATTTTACAAATTAGTAAATATTGAAATATTAAACTAAAGCTAACTTCCTGATTATTATTATAATTCTCTTAATACATTATATATGGCATGGAAATTGCCTATTTATAGTATATATAGCTCGTATTGGGTTATAAAAATAAACATTTACATATATGGAGTTTGAAATGAAAAATTATTACTCACTCTCACTGGCGCCATTATTACTTGCCGCCTCTTTTTCTGTCAGTGCCACCACGATAGATATGACTGGTACGATACGCGACTTC
>JAUWLO010000039.1 GCA_030613605.1 Gammaproteobacteria bacterium
TGAAGTCCCAGTGCCAGCGGCTGATAGTGAAGCCCGCGCATTGATCGACTTTGTTCTTAATCTGAAATAAGAGGGGAATAGAAATGGCTTGGAAATTTGATAACCCACTTCACACCCTGACCACTGATGATCAGAATGAAGAGGCAAAAAAAGTCTGGGAAGGTGAAAGCCTCGGTGGGATTAAAGAGGATAATAACCGCTTGCCAGTACCCATTATTGGTTTGCTGACACTTACCATTATCACTGCGTTTTTGATCACGTTCCCATTATGGGGGCAACGTCCAAATGCCGCGATTTATGAAGAATACATCGCGCTAATGGATAGCCCAGCAATACAGGGCAAGAGTGATGAAGAGGCAATGGCCTACATTGTGAGTCAGGTGAAGGCGAAAGGTTCGGAACATGCAGCCATGCAGGAACGTCATCCGTTAGAAATGGATGATCTCCGTCTCATCAAGGATGCCGTCATTGAACTTCAGCGCAATGGTTCAGATCTACGCGAATACACTGTACTGGGTGATCGTATAGTAATGGCCAACTTTGAAGGTAACTGGATACCTGACGGTAAGGGTGGAATGCGTCGTCAGCGACTACAGCCCTGGTGGGATAAAGGTTATACCATCGATATTTTCTTCATTATTATTTTCTGTGTGAGTGTGGTAATTACGGTGAAACGCCTGCCGGATTACAACTTCAAACCTTCTCACCATAACCACTAATACTTCTGACTAGCATTAATAGGAATAGGGGAAAGTATCATGATTGATTTAGATAACGGACCATTAGCAATGTTGTTGTGGGTACTGGTAGTTTATACCTTCCCATTCATCTACAGCTTTTTTGTAGATAAGACTGACAAGGGTAAGCCTGATATTAAGACTTACGGCTAAAAAGGTTATACTCAGAAAAAGCCATGTCGGCATTTCCGGCATGGCTTTTTTCGTTTTTGCAGTAAAAAGGCGTGTGTTTGAACAGCAAAATAGCCGTAAATCTGATAGCGATACCATGACTGTGCATGATAAAATCCATCTGATAACCGTATTGAACTAAGTCCTGGTTAAACGTGTCTTAATTCGTAACTTCTGGGTAGTAATGTTTATGAATGTATTTATGGCAACAATCGTGGATTGTTTTGCCGCTTTAGTTTCAGTTGTTGATTTATTGGGAATCGATTTTCTGGGAAATTTTCTTCCTGTAGTGTCGGCTGAAGAAGCCGCGGAGGTTTCTGATTTCCATTCCAGCATCGAAAGCATGAATTCGCAAGAATTCAGTGTTGGGATATTTTATTTTTTAATAGCTTCTATTGTTGTGTTCACCATTTTTGTGTTCATGTTTATGCTTAAGGACAAAACATCGAAGCTAAAAAAAGGTGAAAAAATATTATTTATATGGTTGTTGTTCGGGGTTGTGACAGCAGTCGCTTTTGGAGCTTCCCAGTTGTTGCATGGGTATCTGTTTTAGAAGCTTTTTCTAAGGGGAGAGATGATGGAATTTTTAAATTCGCTAGAAGATGGTTGGTCAATTTATCTTTGGTTAATTGCCGGTGCGGCAATTGTATTCACCGCTATCTATTGGGTGCGCTGGGCCGCAAAAAATGAACAGTTCGATGAAGACATAAAGTACCTGGTCTTTGATGAAGACGATAAGGATAAAATGGATCCAAAAGAGTTCGAAAAAGCCATGAGAGTGAATAAAGAGCAGGAAGCGGCGCGTGTAGTGGCTCTTGAAAAAGAAGCTGAGGCTGCTCGTAAACAGAATTCTTAAGGAACCGCTGCTTTATTCTGGACGAAATAGATTGTTATCTAAAATGTTTAGATTTAAGGCGCGAATCACACGTAATAGTTAGCTATTGCGAACTTTCTCAGTGACAAGACGGGTAATGCAGAAGGTGGATATTTTAGGTGCAAGGTATGAGTTCATGAATAGTCCAGAGGTTCCTTCATGATGAAAAAGGGTGAAAAGTGGGTGTTTATCGGTCTTGGTATTTTTGCGGTCGTTGTAATGGCCGTAAAAGGATTCATGATCAGCCAGGATGATGAAGTCGATCCTGGTATTCCATTTTATACTACCGTTTCTCCCGAGTTTGCCAAGAAAGCATCCGTCCTGTATCGCAAATATAATTGCCGGGATTGTCATTCCCTATGGGGGATTCGCAGCATTATGCAGGCAGTACCAGCACCTTCCCTGGATGGTATGGGTGAGTTTCGAGATGAGGCATGGTTGTACGATTATTTGTCCGCTAAAAATCCTCAGTCAATTATTCCCTCCCGCTTAAAGCGCAAATACCAGATGCCATCATTTGCAGAAATACCAGAAGCAGACCGTAGAATGCTTGCCGAATATTTCAGCAGTCTTAAGATTGAAGACTGGTATCTTGAAGAAGCGACAAAAACTCGTTATGAAAAATTAACGGGCAAGGAATATGTGAAGTGAGAATCGTTACCGTTAACTGGGTTCCCTTTTTCATTGCGATGACTGTGGGTTGTGCCGTTAATTATCTTGGTGACTGGGCCATCGGAATTCGCATTGAGCTATTTTGGGGCCTACAAACGTTTAACTTTCTCTGGTTTTTACAACTTTTTATTCTGCCTGTGTTTGCAGGTATCGCTGTATCACTGGTGTATGGGCTTGGAGGTAAATGGATTGCTATTCTCCCCCCATTAATTGTCCGCTATGCGGCCTACTATGAAACCGAGCATATTATCGGTATCCCCGGTGGTGCAGAATTGATGCCGCTAGGGTGGTGGGGATTCTTTGTTATCCTGGCCATGGAAACGTGCATGATTGGTGGCGTTATAGGCGAGATTGCCAATAAACGAATTTATGGCTGGAAAAAGCCAAAGCACGTATCTGACATGGATGAGGAAGATGCGGTTAATGATTCTGCCGGGATTGAGTCTGATTCGAGTTCTGGAATCGAAAGCAGTGTTGAGACCAGTGTTGCGACTAATGTTGAAACCGGTATTGAGACAAACAGCGTTGAGAAAAGTTAGTGCAGTCGCAGTACCAGTCAGATATTGATCCACGTGAACGCGAGAAGCGTAAACGATATCTTAACGCCACGATTATTACCTGTATCGCGGCGGCGATGGTGTTTGGTGTTTTTCATGTGGTAAAACTTGGCGCCAATCGCATGGATGACATGATGAACCGGGCTACCTATGATCTGGCCGAGATGGATGATCATATACGGGCAGCTGGAGAAGATATCGCCAGGCACCAACAGCATGAGTCGCAAAAGCTTGCCGCAAAAACGTATGCATGGAATGAGCTTGAGGCACTGTTAACGAAAGATCAGTGGCAGGAGCTGAATAAAATGATTGTCGTGCCTGCCGGGCCATTTAAAATGGGCACAGACTTTGAGCGTTCAGATAAATATAACCAGCCGCAGCATGAAGTAATATTGCCAGCCTATCAAATCGATAAACATCCTGTGACACACGCCGAGTTTGCCAAATTTGTTGTGTCTACAAAGCATCGGCCTCCCCTGGACTGGACAGCTGGAACGATACCCGATGAAAAATATCTTTTCCCCGTTACCATGGTCACCTGGTATGACGCGATAGATTATTGTTCGTGGGCAGAAAAACGTTTACCAACAGAGGCTGAATGGGAGAAGGCAGCCAGGGGCACCGATGGGCGTCGTTGGCCCTGGGGTAATAAGATGGATCCTAGTAAGCTCAATACATATTACAATGTTGGCTCGAGCACTGAGGTGGAGACCTACAAAAATGGTGTAAGCCCATACGGCGTTCATGACATGGCAGGGAATGTCAGCGAATGGACGGCCAGTGATTTTGTACCTTATGAGGGTTCTGCCGCAATTAAAAACACTTTCCAGCCTAAAAAACTGAAAGCGGCGAGCACGGATGACAAAACGATGAAAGTGGCGGATCTGGTGCAGGCAGAAGGAGTATATAAGGTACGTCGTGGTGGTTCATGGAAGAGTGACCCTTTTTCTACGTCGTCATATCATCGTAATTTTTCCATGCCTTATTATGCTTCAGACTTTTTCGGCTTTCGTTGCGCAAGTGATATTAAGGTAAAGGGTGGCGTTCAATGAAACAGTGTTTTCTACGGTGTTTTGTTTTTAGTGTATTGTTAATGCCGATGGCAATGGCGCAGGCGGTAGACAGTTATCGCTACGCGCATGTCACGATAGAAACACCATGGATGATTTTCCTTTTTTTGCTGGTCATTATTATGATTCCGTTCATTTTAATGGCGATACTTCATTGGCATTTTGCGTTAAAAAAATCTAAAGAAGAAGATGCCAATAATAAATAATTTGAGATTTGGCACGTTAATAGCAATGTCATTTTTTGTGCTCAGCCTGGGGGTTTCCTCGGTTGGCTGGAGTGCGGCCGATGTTTCTGCAGAAGAACAATCTGCAATTGAGCAAAATAACTCGAGTGTCATGCAGGCATTTACTTCAAAAGAAGTCAAAGATAGCGACATTGTTGCCATTGAAGACGAGACTAAACGTCTGGTCATGTTCTTTCTGGGTGTGCCACTGTTGATTATGTTAATCGCTACGGTGACGCTGGGTATTGCCATGGGGATTTATGGCAAGCAGGTGTTTTTACCACATATGATTTGCGCTGGCCTGAGTATGACACTCGCCCTTGGGCATGCTGTGGTAGGCATAGTCTGGTTTTACCCATTCTGACTACCATGGTTTGACAGGACGTTGACAAGAATCTATTGATGCAATCCTATGTGTCTAATATTTAATCTCCCCCATCTGTTTTTTTAAATTCTTTCGCGATACGCCTGCATCTTATGGATAATAATCCCACCACGGCAGTGAGTCGAAAACTCGGTATTATCCTCATTAGTCTGTATTTGATTTCTGGTGCTGCCAGTCTGGGGTACGAAATACTCTGGGCGCGGATGCTGTCCTTGCAGTTTGGCGTTAGTATTTTTGGTGTTGTGGCGACAGTGACTGCTTACATGGCAGGCCTGGGTGTTGGTAGTCTGCTGGGCGCTTATTGGAGTCAAACAACAAAACACCCCTTACGATTATTTGCCATTCTTGAGCTAGGAGTAGCGGCCGCAGCTTTGGCTATTCCCAGCTTATTCCAGATGATGGATGCGCAATTTTCGCTACTGGCTTCTAGCACCGGTTTAACTGGTTGGCTGGTGTTGCAAATTACGGTCGTTACTTTTGTGCTGATGATTCCGGCATTGGCAATGGGGGCCGGCTTTCCCCTTATCCTGGCAGCAGTGCAAAATACTCGCGTTACCCTGGGTGGTATTTATGGGATTAATGCATTGGGTGGTGCGCTTGGTGCATTGTTGCCACTGTGGTTGCTGCCTAATCTTGGTTGGCTATTTTCGTTACGCGCAATCGCTCTGTTAGGTGTTGTGGTCGGGGGTATTGCTTTGTGGCTTTCTTGGCGGAGTGAGTCATCTCGTGCTATTTCAGAAATCAGGGATATGCACCCCGCCATTGAACGACCACACTGGAAGTGGTTGTTGGCTTATGCCGGCATAGGTGCTGGTGCATTAATGCTGGAGATTGGCTGGACTCGCCTGTTTGGCATGGTCATGTTACGTACCGAATACGTACTGGCCATCATTCTGGCAGTATTCCTGTTAGGTATAGGATTTGGCAGTATGCTGGCCAGGTATCTGGTTAAGGACTTCTGGCTTACCTTGCTTCCTGTTCTCGCGAGCAGTTTTGCAATCGCAAGTTTATATTGGGTTCCTGAATTGTCAGCCTGGGTTGAAGCGACGCACTTTAACTCGCTATCGTCATCCTTGTTACTGCAAGCTTGTGCCATTGCGTCGATAACATTGCCTGTTACCTTAATCCTTGGGATTTGGTTACCGTTGTTTGCCGCCAGATTGGGTAATCGTTATCAAAATGGGGTTTGGTTGTACGGCGCTAATTCTCTGGGTGCTGCAGCTGGAACTTTACTGGCGGGCTTTGTGTTAATCCCTGTTGTGGGTACACCCTTAACCATCATTCTTGGTGCCATGTTGTTACTCATTCTGGGTTTATGGTGGTCAAACTCACGTCCAGCCTGGGTTATGGTGTTGGTATTGGGGTTTGTGGCTATTCCTGTGAGTGAGATGGCAACCGTACCTGAGCTGTTACCAAAGGCCTACGGAAATTCACGGAATTTGTTTTTACATGAAGATGCGATTTCGATCACACATGTAATAGAAAAACCTAATGGTCAGCGGCAACTATTGGCAGATTTGAAGCGTATGGATGCTTCATCTGATCCAACCGCAATCGTTGTGCAAAAAAATCAGGCCAGGTTGCCTCTGTTATTACATGCGGAACCTAAAAAAGTATTGTTTCTGGGTTTGGGAACAGGAATAACTGCGGCAGGTTCACTGCCGTATCCTGGTCTTAAACGAACGGCTGTCGAATTATCGTCGGGTGCAATTATTGCGGCTCGTGATTTATTTCGGGAAGTGAACAATAATGTTATGGATAGCATGCATATTGTTCGCGATGATGCGCGACATTTTTTGATGAGCGATACTGGGTTTTATGACGTTATTATTGGCGATTTATTTCACCCGGATCTTGTCGGGCGTAGTGCCCTATTATCACGACAACAATTTAGACGTGCACAAACTCGTTTAGCCGATGATGGAGTATTTGTGCAATGGCTGGCATTAAACCAGTTTGATGTTGCCAGTCTAAAAATTGTATTGCAGACGTTTAGAGAAGTTTTTCCTGATGCGGTGATGTTTGTGGATGCATTTCGTTTGGCCATGGTTGGCAAAAAAGAACATGGGAAAAATGGAAGTGGTATCAGCAGTGAGCATGTCATTCATAACCTGAATAGAATGTCGGTTACTGATGCTGGTAGCGCCACTGGCGGAGAAGGACCATGGACCTGGTTAGGTCGCTATTGGGGTGTCATTCCAGATTTGCACTCAAAGACACAGGACGAATGGGCACCGGTGATTGAATATCAGCTGCCAGGAGCGCGATATAATGGCGATTTGGATATATCGCGAATTTTGTCCTGGTTGTTATCGATCCGGCCACAACTGGAACTGGCTGCAGAAGAATTACAGGTAACAAAAAAAGATTATCCAAGATTTGAAGGTGCTTATGCGGGTACCGAGCTGGCCCACCGTAGCTGGTTGGCATTGCTGCAGGGCAGGGTTGCCGAAGGCCAACGATTGTTGCCGTTGGCGTACCAGGCCAACCCAAATGATCGCTGGATTGGCTTCGCCCTTGCTGATGGTGTGTTGGCGGATCGTGCTGCTGCTAAGGCCCGTGGGCTGGATGAACGCCAATTGCTGGAGTCGGTATTGCGTATTCGCCCGGACCACACGGAAGCCTTACGCGGGCTCTGGCACCTTGCCGAAGGTGCTGGTGAGATGTCACAGGCAAAACTATATCGCGGTCGATTGGAAGCTCTGAGCCCGTTAGATTCAGAATTTCGTGTGGCGCGAAAAGAGATTCACTAAGCGATAAAAACCATCTGTTTCAATAAGGTAATACAGTTTACCTGAGTGAAAAATTCGGCTCAAAATGGTAAAATCAGCGGATGAGCAGTAACGATTCCCTGAGTAAAATTCCAATTTCCGTTGAAGTGCCAGTTTCCGGGATTCCCTTTCATACGCGTCGCCGTTTCACCCAGTCTTTATTTCTTTTTTTGCTGATTATTATTCCTGTTAGTGGCTTGTTGCGAATTGATCTCGTTGCGGGTGCTTTTGTTGTTCTGGATCGTCAGATATGGTGGTCCGATTTCTTTCTGGTGTTTGGACTTTGGATGTCGCTTGCCAGTGGTATGGTATTAATCTATTCAACGCTGGGAACTGCATTTTGTGGTTGGGTCTGTCCGCAAAATATTCTTTCGGACCTGGCCAACAAGTGGACGTATAAATTGCTGGGTAAGCGTGCTGATGTCAGTATCGCGGGTGAAAAAATGAAAGTGGCCGCCAGCAAAAATCGCTGGACGAACTGGTTAATATTAAGTCTGCTTTTACTTGCAATGTCTTTGTTGATGGCGTTGATTCCACTGTTATATTTTTATCCTCCTGAAGTAATTTGGTCCTTTATAACTTTTAGAGATGATGAACGGCTGGCGAGTTCTCTTCACTATATTTACGCAATTTTTGTGTTGGTAGTGCTGGTTGATATAAGTTTTATCAAGCAGTACTGGTGCCGATTCATGTGCGTTTATAAAGTGTGGCAGCATGGTTTTAAAACCGCCAATACTTTACGGCTTTCTTATGATGCATCGCGATCTGATAGCTGTGAAAAATGTAATTATTGCAGCACCGCATGTTCTTTGAATCTCGACCCCCGTAATACCGATATGTATGATACCTGTATTAACTGTGGTGACTGTATCGATGCCTGTAATCATCTGCAGGCTAAAAACAGTTTGCCGGGATTACTCAGCTTTACCCATGGCGCAAGCGGGCAGGGTCAACCAGGCTTTTTGAAACGAAATCTTGCTTCCATGTCAGAGCGTATGCGCTGGACTATCCCCTTTAGCGCGCTGGGAATTGGTATGTTTGTTTGGGGGTTGATAGATTATCAGTATTATCACCTGTCAGTTTATCGTGCCGATACAATGCATGCTACGGAGATTAGTGACTATCGGGTAGCGATTTCGAATAAGCTCTATCGTAATGCTGAAGTGTCAGTAAGTGTTGAAGGGTTGTCTGAGAATGATTATTTGCTTTCAGATAAAACAGCTCGTTTTGACACTGCCGGGCGAGTTGATTTGAATTTACATATTAAGCCTAATTTAAAAAAAGGGTTATACAGTTTTTTAGTGCACGTTGAATCTATGGATGGCTGGAAAGATGTGTATCGGGTGCAACACTTCGTAGGAAAAGATCCCACATGACAAACAAGCTGGAAAATAATATGAAAGAAGAAGAGGACGTGAAACCTGTTGGTGAAGTACCTATTGATGAAAAAAACCAGGCAGAATGGGGCGATATGCCAAAAGATAACTTTGGCTATGCCTCTGATGAGGAACGACGTCAAAAACGTGGGCTCGAAGACTGGGAAATGGTGGAAAATATTCCTGATTCACAGGAGGCTGTGCCTCGCTGGTTCTTTGGCATCATCTTTGTGGTTTTATTGATGGCGATTGGCCTGAGTTTCCCTTTCTGGGGTGACAGGCCCGGTTACGAACGAGAATGGATTAACTGGGGATTTGGTGCAGCTATTTTATACCTTGCTGTGTTTGGTACCTTTGTTTACTTCATGGTTAATTTTTACGGTTCTAAAGTGGCTGGTCGTCTGGACTCTGATAAAAACAGGGAAAAAGAAAAGGACACCGATACTGGTACGGATGCGACGAGTAAAGGTGTTGAAGGTCAGGGATCAAACTCTGGTTCTACCTCTGATTCTACACCTGGTTCTAAAGATGAACCTTCACCCAGATAGATTAACAGGGTATTCAATGAAACGATTTGGCCTCCTGATGATGTTTTTGCTGACTGTGCCTGGTTGCGCAGATGAGAAGGCTGTGCGTTTAGGGCCGCAGCAGTGGCAGGATCTGGAATTTTTTGTGGAAACTCGCCCCAGTCCTGTTCGTGCAGGTATGAATGAGTTTATCGTGATTGCCAGTCGAGAAGTGTATAAGCCGGGTGTTGGACTAATCGTGACTATTCGTGTGGATGAAAAAACTGAATGGCGACAGGCAATACAGGATGGATTTACCGGCGTCTATCGTCGTGCGGTTTTGGTTAGGAATCCTCAGGCAGATGTATTAACCGTGCACGTGCGGAGAGATAAAAAACACCGAAGCAAGGAAAAAGAGAATGAAATCACTCTTTATTTTCCCCTAAATCAAAAACGGAAGTGAGTATCAGGAACGATAGAAAATCAATTAAGTTCTTTCTGAAATCTTTTTGGTAAGACGCTGGTTCGTTTTAAAACGACGCAATAATAACATCCTCTCGCCGCCGCGATCTTCACAACAACGTGGGCAGGTGAGATGGCTCAGGTAAATTTCTTTGGGCATACGTCCAGTATCCAGTAATGTCTCCTGCTGCTCTCTGACACTTTTGCGCATGGTACCAATCCCGCCTTTATGCAGAAATGCGTGGACGACTAAATCAGCCTGTAGGTTTTTGAAATGACGCGATGGGGACACGTTGCCTTCCAGTAATCGTATTAGCTGACCACGAAAAATACCAGTACGTGTCAGGGCAAATCCGGGCCAGCGTTCATGAAGTTCGAGTTGATCAATTTCACGCTGTTGCAGTTGCCGGTAAGTTTCGTACGCAAGGGGCATGTGCAGGAATGTCGTGATGGGCAAAACATGGGCCATATGGTGGCTCAGGTCAATTTCCTGTCCATGCCAGTCAGGATATTCACCGGGACATCCGCATTCCAGCATCATGTTGTTTGATTGGATGCTTTGCTGGGTGTTTGCTTCCGAATTTTGCGGACAGTCATAAAAATATTAGCGAAATAAACCCAGAAGCCTATGCCCATGATGGTTGATACAGTGCCAATGGTAGGTCCGTAGAAGCGATGAATATTATCAACCAGATTAGGGTCTTCCAGCAGAGCGCGTCCCTCCAGAATACCAAAGGTCATCAGCGTACTGTAAAAACCGGCAATGCCTAACGAGGTCCACCAGAAAGTGTGTTCCACCAGTCGTTTGGAGTAAATCGATACACCGCCCATTTTGGGAAGCAGGTAATAGGAAGCTCCCATGACAAAAATGACCACGCCACCGACAACATTAATATGAGCATGGGCCAGAGGGTCAATCAGGTGCCCGGGGCCACCGTAGGGACTGCCGATGGAGTCCAGCCAGGCGCGGACTGGGCGCATGATCTGTAATACGCCGTGTACCGTGCCAATAAAAAAACAAACGGATGACACCACGAGAAATTTTACCAGATTTCGGTTTTTGGCATGATCGTCAGCGGTGCTGGCATTTTCGATGCTTGTACTGGGTTCAGGATTTGTTTGCATGATTGACGACTGTGATTTTATTGCGGACTAATGGTACGCGAGTTAATGGAAATTACTTGAGTGTGTCTTAATGAGTGGCTATTTTTTTATCGCCAGTGGTTTGGATACTTTGTTGTTTAAATGCATAGTTTAAAGACGTGGTTTAAATATGACATGAATAAAAAAGCCCGGGACAAACCGGGCTTCTTTATTCACGTGCGACTTGTTCTCGTACGAGCAGTCGAGCCTGGCGGCCCTGTTATTTTTACTTATAGTTATAGACTGCTATTTGCCGCGTGTTTCAATTACCTTGATACCCATAGTACCGAGCATGAAGGTTGAAACAATAATGAATAAAAATACTGTAATTGGAACAATAATAGCCATGATATCTCCCCTAAAACTCCCTCTCGATAATGGAGGGATGTGTAATTATTGGCAAGAATTCTACCCAATTGATGGGTGCCGCGCAAGCATTCAAAATGCCTGAAAAACCCTGCAAATTACTCAGTAAATAGTGTTGAATCAGAACCTTACAATGGACGTCCCAGGTAAGGGTGTAAGTCAAACTCAGGCCGACTCTGCCATGAGGCGATGGTATTTGGCCAACAGCTCATCTTTGGTTTCTTCGTGGTCTGGATCCAATGGTATGCAGTCCACGGGGCACACATCCACGCATTGCGAGGTTTCGTAGTGGCCCACGCATTCGGTGCACAGATTGGGGTCGATTTCGTAGATTTCGTCTCCCTGGTAAATCGCGCCATTGGGACATTCAGGTTCGCAGACATCGCAGTTGATGCATTCATCGGTAATGATTAAGGACATAATGTAAAACTCACGGATCGGGTTATTTGAGTAAGAAGATTGTAAAAAGACGGTTATTAACCGATAAATTTTCGGTTGGTTCAAATATTGGTTCAAAAGCCCTAAATACAATGGGCCTGAAAAGAGTATTTTACCGTAATTTTCGGGCCAGTTCAGCCACGATTTTTTCATGGACAAAGGGAGAGACATCCCCCCCCAGGCTGGCGACTTCTCGCACAAGACTGGATGAAATGTAGGTGTACTGTTCCGCAGGGGTGAGAAACAGGGTTTCGATATCGGCCGCCAGTTTGCGGTTCATGCCCGCCAGCTGGAATTCATATTCAAAATCCGAGACTGCCCGCAGACCACGGATAATGATGTTGGCCTTTTTTTCATGGGCGAAATCCACCAGCAGGCCATCAAATCCGCAAATTTCCACATTGTCGAATTCGCTGAGTACCGTTTGGGCCAGATCAATGCGTTCCTCAAGAGAAAATACCGGTTGTTTGCCGGGTTTGGCCGCCAACGCCACAATCACCTTATCAAACAGGCGTGCCGAGCGCTCGACCAGGTCGGAATGGCCTTTGGTGATGGGGTCAAAGGTGCCGGGATAAATTGCGATATTGTCCATGGGGGGATTGTCTCACGATTCTGTCGTTGCGGGGTGTCTGGCGGCCAGGTAACAGGTCACCTGGCCTGCCTTCTGCTGGCGTAGAAT